>NZ_JADYVS010000034.1:0-76255 GCF_020194055.1 Bradyrhizobium sp. NBAIM03
CCCCAACCCTCCCCCGCAAGCGGGAGAGGGAGCGCACCGCCTTCTGCCGCAAGATAACGGCCCCTACCTCCGCGCCGCCGGTGACGCCGGCGGCGTGGCCATCGCGGCGGCCGGCTCGGGCGGTGTCAGATGGCGGGGGACGATGATGGTCTGGCCCGGCGTCAGCTGCGCGTTCTCGGGCAGCGAGTTGCTCTGCGCCAGCGTCCACAGCGGCACGCGGTTTGCTGCTGCGATGCTCTCCATGGTGTCGCCGCGGCGCACCGGCACCCGCACGCCGCTGTCCCACAATTCGACCAGCGTGTCCGCCGGCACGAGATAGCGCAGCGGCACGGCATCGGCCTGCGTTTGCGGCGGAATGCGCGGCAGCTGCGTCACCATCTCGACGATCTGACGATGGATATCGTCGGACTTCTCGATGTTGATGTGGGTGACGCGCGCGTTCCGCTTGAGGTCATAGCTGGCGTAATGGCCGCGAAAGCCGGGAACAGCCACGACGTCGCCGCCGCCGAGCACGCTGTCGGACAGGAAGATGTTGATGAAGCGCTCGACGTTGAGGGGAACATCGCCGGTCGCTTGCGCGGGATCGATGGCGATGACGAGGCTGATCGGGATGTTCTCCTTGGCCGCCATCTCGGAGATGACGATCGAGCACAGCCCGCCCATGGAATGGCCCATCAGCACGATCGGCGCCGGCGATTCCTTATAGCTGGAGATGGCGCGATCGCCGATCCACCGGCAGATGGTGAATTCGTAGACGTTGGCCGAGAAGCCGGCCTTCGTTAGCTTCTCTTCGAGCCGATCCATGCCGGTCGAGAAGATCGGGCCCATGGCGCCGCGGAACAGGTAGATTTTTGGCGGCGGCAACGGCTCGAACGGCGGAGGCGGCGGCGGCGCGGCGGGGGCGGTCGCGTTGGTCTTGGACTTGGGGGGAGTAGCAGCGGCCATGCCACTGCTCAAGGCGAGCAGCACCACTGCTGCCAGCGCGAGGAGTCGCCTCGAATGAATCATCAGTCCAGCAGTCCCACCACGGGAGGCAGGGGCCTCCCCTGACCGGCTTAGTGACCATCGATTGGGTGGATTTTGGGGCACGGGAACCGACCATCTCTCGTCCGGCGCCCTCTCCGGCTGCCGCGCCGCTGGACGTGGCTGCGACCGTCGGCCTCAGGCGGGCCTCTCCCGGGCTAAAGCGGCAGCAGCCGATTGAGCAATTCGAGCAGGGTGCGTTGCTCCGCCTCGGTGAGCGGGGCCAGCATCTTCCGGTTATAGAGCCCCGTCAGGCTTGCCCCGTCCTGAATGAGCTTGGCGCCCTTCGGCGTAAGCATCAACTCGACGGCGCGGCGGTCGGATTTCGAGCGGTTACGCTTGATGAAGCCGGACGATTCCAGCTCGTTCAGGATCTTGATCAGGTTCGGCAGGCGCAGGCGGAGCAGGCTGGCAAGGCTGCTGGGGGGAACGCCCGGATTGTCGCGAATGACGACGAAGATCGCGTAGGTCGCCGGCGTCAGGCCCAGTGCGGCGAACTCCTCGTAGAAGCCTTCGAAGAACTTCAGCTGCGCGAGCCGCAGCATGAAGCCGGGCGTGCGCTGCAGCGCGCGCAAGTCCAGTGACGTCTCCGACGGTTGAGGGGGCTTCGCTCCGGGTCTGACTGCTTTCGGGCTCATGATCCTGGATCCGGCGGCCACAAGTCGGCCGAATTGACACTCTCAAAAATAGCTATAAAATATAACTATTATAGAGCGGCACCAAGACCGCCCATGGGAGGGACACAATGAACAGCAAATTCCTGCATAAACTGTGCATGGTGGCCGCGGTGCTGACCGCCGCACCGGCCTTGGCCCAGGACGTCGTGAAGATCGGCATCCTGAACGATCAATCGGGGCCGTTCGCGAGCTATCAGGGCATCGGCTCGGTCGTCGCCGCCAAGATCGCCGTCGAGGACTATGGCGGAAAGGCCGCCGGCAAGCCGGTGGAAGTCGTTGCGGCGGACCATCAGAACAAGACGGACATCGGCATCGGCATCGCCCGGCGCTGGTACGAGAACGAGAGCGTCGATGCGATCTTCGACATTCCGAACTCGTCGATTGCGCTCGCCGTGGCCGGCATGAGCGCCGAGAAGAACAAGGTCTTCGTGGGCTCGGGCGCCGGCACGGTGCTTCTGACCGGGGAGAAGTGCACGCCAAACACCGTGCACTGGACCTACGACACCTATTCCTACGGGCGCGGCCTCGGCAAGGCCATCGTGCAGCAGGGCGGCAAGAAATGGTTCTTCATCACCGCGGATTACGCGTTCGGCCATGATCTGGAAAAGCAGGCCGCGGAAGCCGTGAAAGCGTCCGGCGGTGAGGTGCTCGGCAGCGTGCGGCATCCGTTGGGCACGGCTGATTACGCCTCATTCCTGCTCCAGGCCCAGGCGTCGGGCGCGAGCGTCATCGCATTCGCCAATGCGGGGGACGATACCATCACCTCGATGAAGCAGGCCGCCGAGTTCGGGCTGACGAAGGATCACAAGCTGGTCGGATTGATCCTCGGCATGAACGGCCTTCCCGCGCTTGGGCTCAAGTTTGCGCAGGGCGCGCAGATCATGAATCCGTTCTACTGGGATCTGACCGACGGCACGCGTGCTTTCGCGAAGCGCTTCGCCGAACGCATTCCCTCGAAGGCCTATCCGAACGACATGCAGGCCGGCGTCTATGCCTCGGTCATCCACTACCTCAAGGCGGTCGACAAGGCCGGCGGCGCCAAGGACGGCAAGGCCGTGGTCGCGACGATGAAGCAGATGCCGACCGACGATCAGTTGTTCGGCAAGGGCTACATCCGCAAGGACGGCCGCAAGATCCATCCGCTCTACCTGTTGCAGGTCAAGGCCCCCGAGGAATCGAATTCGTCCTGGGATCTGCTGAAGGTCGTTGCCACGATCAAGGGCGAGGACGCGTTCCGGTCCGAGAGTGACGGTCAGTGCCCGCTCGCAAAGCAATAGCGGTTCGGAGCTGACCATGAGCGGCATTGCATCCAGTCCGGTCGATCCGTTCGCGCCCGGCTTTCTGACGGATCCCTATCCCGCCTATGAGGCGCTGCGCGCAATCGGGCCGGTGTTCGAAGTGGAGCGCTACGGCGTGTGGGCCATGGCGCGCAATGCCGAGGTCGAAGCGGCCCTGAAGGACTGGAAAACGTTCATCAGTGGCGAGGGCGTCGGGCTGAACGGGATGAACCCGGCGCTGCCAAAGCCGCTGACCCTGCAGATCGATCCGCCCGACCACGACAAGGGCCGCCGCGTGCTCGGCCGCACGCTGTCTCCGGGCGTCACAAGGAAGCTGCGCGAGACGTTCCAGCGCGAAGCAGAGAGGAAGGTCTCGGAGCTGATCGACAAAGGCACGTTCGATGCCGTGACCGATCTTGCGGAAGCCTATCCGATGAAGGTGTTTCCGGACGCGATCGGCATCCGCCCCGATGGGCGCGAGAAGCTGCTCGCCTGGAGCACGTTCGTATTCAACAGCTTCGGCCCGGAGAACGAGATCCTCGCGGCGTCGCGGAAGGACGGCCTCGCGGCGCAGAGCTGGATCATGGAATGTTGTGCGCGCGATGCGCTACGGCCCGACAGCCTCGGCATGATGATCTACCAGGCGGCCGATGAGGGCGAGATCACCGAGCACGAGGCGACGCATCTGGTGCGGCCGTTCCTCACGGCCGGGATCGACACCACCGTCAATGGCATCGGCAATACCCTGCTCGCGCTCGCCACCCATCCGGACGAATATCGCAAGCTGCACGAGAAACCAGAGCTGGCACGCAACGCCTTCGAGGAAGGTCTGCGCTACGATTCACCGGTGCAGACGTTTTTTCGTACCACCTCGCGCGATGCCGAGATCGGCGGCGGCATGATCCCGGCGCACCGCAAGGTGCTGCTGTTCATGGCCTCCGCCAATCGCGATCCCGCGCGCTGGGACAAGCCGGCCCGTTTCGACGTGGAGCGGGTTGCGACCGGCCATGTCGGCTTCGGCGCAGGCATACACGCCTGCGTCGGCCAGATGATCGCGCGTCTGGAGGGCGAATTGATCTTCGGCGAGCTCGCAAGGCGCGTGAAGACGATCGAGCTCACGGCGGAGCCGAAGCGCAGGCTCAACAATTCCCTGCGCGGGCTGGAGAGCATGCCGGTTCGCGTGACGCCAGCTTAGGCGGGCATCACGCTGCAGGATGCGCGACGGCTCAATTCCTCGCCGGATCCGTTGCCGCCGCCGCGCGTGCGGGCCGCGGCGCAGCGGGTTCGGCGACTCGCGCAGCCGGGGCGCGCGAGCGCATGATGGCGGCGTCGATCTCGGCGATGACGCGGCGCTGGATCGCCTCGTTCTTGTCGATCGAGATGTGGCCGACGCCACTGCCGCGGATGTCGACATTGTCGAGCTTGCCGCGGAACCCGGCCGCGGCCCGCACCGGCTCGCCGGGGCCATCGCCGATATAGATGTTGATGTAGCGTTCCGCGCCAGTCGAGAGCTTGGTCTTGAACACGGAGTCGAGGCCGATCGCGAGCTTCACGGGCACGCCGAGCTGGTTGAGCTTGGCGATCATGTCGGGCAGCGCGGTCGCACCCGAGGAATGGCCGACCAGGATGATGGTCTTGAGCCGACCGGCCTTGTAGGCAGCCGCCGCTTCATCGGCGAGCGAGGACCAGGACACGAAATTGGCGACGGTCACCGGGATGCCCTGCGCCTGGAGGCGGGCGCCGATCGTGTCGAGGCCGAGCGAGAAGATGTTGAGCACGCCGCGTAGCAGATAGACATGCGTGGTCGCCACCGCGGCCTGGCTCGGCGCGGCCTTGGCGGTGGTCGGGCTGATGGCAACAGCTGACAGCAGGAGCAGACCCATCGCCCACGCACGGAGGGTGGACAATTGGCTTGCGCCGGCGGTGTGACGGCCGTTCGGTCTCATCGATCTTTTCCCTGGAGACAATACGCTTCGCGATTGGCCAAAATCGTAGCCACGGCGCGCTCGCAGACGCAACAAAGAGGCGCGTGAGCGCCAATCTTAGCAGCAAGCCGTGACCATCGCGCAACACTTGCCCGGAACATGCCACTAAAGCGCCTGTTTTGAGACCATTTTTCTCCGGGGAATTGCGGAGGGACAATGGCGTTCCTATTTCAGGGCTCCGCCGACCTGTCCTCCTGGATGGTCCGGCCCCCTCCCCAGCCTTTGCTCCTCAGCCTCGCGGCCATCATGTCTTCCATCATCTCCGTCGCCAATCTGTCGAAGACCTATGGGTCCGGCTTCAAGGCGCTCAAGAACGTCAACCTCGACATCAAGCGCGGCGAGATTTTTGCGCTGCTCGGCCCCAACGGCGCCGGCAAGACCACGCTGATCTCGATCATTTGCGGCATCGCCAATCCGAGCGAGGGCCGGGTCCTGGTCGGCGGCGAGGACATCCAGACCTCCTACCGCAAGGCGCGCTCGCTGATCGGCCTCGTGCCGCAGGAATTGCACACCGACGCGTTCGAAAGCGTGTGGGCGACCGTGAGCTTCTCCCGCGGCCTGTTCGGCAAGCCGAAGAACCCCGATCACATCGAGAAGGTGCTGAAGGCCCTCTCGCTGTGGGACAAGAAGGACAACAAGATCATCACGCTCTCCGGCGGCATGAAGCGCCGCGTGATGATCGCCAAGGCATTGTCGCACGAGCCGCAGATCCTGTTCCTGGACGAGCCGACCGCCGGCGTCGACGTCGAGCTGCGCAAGGGCATGTGGGAGGTGGTACGCGGGCTTCAGCAATCCGGCGTCACCATCATTCTCACCACGCATTACATCGAGGAAGCCGAGGAGATGGCCGACCGCATCGGCGTCATCAACAAGGGCGAGATCGTGCTGGTCGAGGACAAGACCACCTTGATGCAGAAGCTGGGCAAGAAGCGGCTGACGCTGCATCTGCAGAACAAGGTGACGGCGTTGCCGGAAAGCCTCAGCCAATACGAGCTCGAGCTCTGCGACGGCGGCGCGACGCTGGTCTACGATTACGACACCCAGGGCGAGCGCACCGGCATCACCAGCCTGCTCGGCGATTTGCGCGCCGCCGGCATCCGCTTCAACGACCTCGACACGACGCAATCGTCGCTCGAGGACATCTTCGTCGACCTCGTGAGGACGTCATGAACCACCGCGCCATCCGCGCCATCTACCTGTTCGAAATGGCGCGTACCTGGCGGACCCTGCTGCAAAGCATCGTCTCGCCGGTGGTCTCGACCTCGCTCTATTTCGTGGTGTTCGGCGCTGCGATCGGCTCGCGCATCAGCGAGGTCGAGGGCGTCAGCTACGGCACCTTCATCGTGCCGGGCCTGATCATGCTTTCGGTGCTGACGCAGAGCATCGCCAACGCCTCGTTCGGCATCTACTTCCCGAAATTCACCGGCACGATCTACGAGATCCTGTCGGCGCCGATCTCCTATTTCGAGATCGTGCTCGGCTATGTCGGCGCCGCCGCCACCAAGTCGATCATCCTGGGCCTGATCATCCTGGCGACCGCCGGGCTCTTCGTTCCATTGCATATCCAGCATCCGGTCTGGATGCTGGCCTTCCTGGTGCTGACGGCGGTGACGTTCAGCCTGTTCGGCTTCATCATCGGCATCTGGGCCGACGGATTCGAGAAGCTGCAGATGATTCCGATGCTGGTGGTGACGCCGCTCACCTTCCTCGGCGGCAGCTTCTATTCCATCGACATGCTGCCGCCGACATGGCGCACGGTCGCGCTGCTCAACCCGGTCGTCTATCTGATCTCCGGCTTCCGCTGGAGCTTTTACGAGATCGCCGACGTCAGCGTGTCCGTCAGCATCGGCATGACGTTGGCCTTCCTGGTGATCTGCCTGGTCGTGATCTGGTGGATTTTCCGAACCGGATACCGGCTCAAGAACTGACCACGCGGCGCTCGCGAAAATGTCAGCGCCGCCGGCCGGCGCGGCACAAAGCGGCCTTGCTTACGCCTGCCATCACGTTAACGATGGACAGGCTGGCCGCTGGAACCAACGCCGGGCTGCAGGCATAATGCACGCCGGGGGACGGAGAGCCGCGGCGCTAAGCATGAACAGGCCGGAGGCCAGAAGTCAGATGCGTTCGTTTTTTATTGCTCTCACATCCCTGATGCTTTTGAGCGCGGGCACCGCGCAGGCCAAGGTCGAGATCACCGTCTACAAGGACAATCAGCAGATGACCGTCGCCGTCGACGGGGTCGCGCGCTACCGCTGGCCGGTGTCGACCGGCCTCCCCTCGCGCGAGACGCCGAACGGCGCCTTCCGGGCCTTCCGCATGGAAGAGGATCACTACTCCAAGGAATTCGACGACGCACCGATGCCGCACGCGATCTTCTTCACCAAGGTCGGGCACGCCATCCACGGCACGGACTCGGTCGGCCGGCTCGGCTCGCCGGCATCCCATGGCTGCGTGCGCCTGTCGCGCCAGAATGCCTCGACGCTCTATGCGCTGGTGCAGCAGCAGGGCGTGCTCAACACCACGGTGACGCTGACCGGCTCGGCACAGGTGGCGCTGGCGCGCAATCCGCGCGGCCGCAACAACACTGCGGTGGCCCGCGCCCCGCAGCCGGCCGAAGACCAATACGCCACCACCGGCGCCCCCGTGGACCTGACCCCGCCGGCGCAGCCCGCGCGGCGCTACATGCCGCAGGACGACAATTACATCTACCCGGCCGACGGCAGCGACACCGGCGCGCGCTATCCGGCGCCGCGCTCGGCCACCCGCCCGCTCTACGACGCGCAGGTCTATCAGCAGCAGCCGCGGCCTTATTACGACCAGGGCTACGGCCAGCAGGGCTATTACTATCAGCCGCAGCCGCGGCAGGTTTATCAGCCGCGCGGCTACTACTATCAGAACTGACCCGGCGACCATCAACCGCCCTTGACCGTCGAGGCACCATGCCATCACGTGCCACGACAATCCCGGTGCTGCTCTCGCTGCTCACTGCCGGACAAGCCATGGGATCTGATTTGGCCTTCGACCTCGAGGCGCATCGCGGCGGGCGGGCGCTGCTGCCGGAGAACACCCTGCCCGCCTTCGCCCATTCGCTGACGATGGGCGTGGACACGCTGGAGCTCGACGTCGGCGTCACCGCCGACGGTGAAGTCATCGTCGCGCATGAGCGCGGGCTCAATCCCGATCTCGCACGGCGGCCCGATGGCGCCTACATCGCTCCGCCCGGCACGCCGTTCGTGAAATTGCGGCTCGACGAGATCAGGACCTATGACGTCGGCCAGATTCGGCCGGACAGTGCCTATGCGAAACAATTTCCGGGCCAGCGTGCCGTCCCGGGCACTCGCATTCCCACCTTGCGCGAGCTGTTCGCGCTGGTGCGCAAGTCCGGCAACAGGCAAGTGCGCTTCAACATCGAGACCAAGATCGATCCGAACCGTCCCGATGAAACGCTTGATCCGCAAGAATTCGTCGCGAAGCTGCTCGGGGTGATCGAGACCGAGGGAGTCTCCGATCGCGTCATGATCCAGTCGTTCGACTGGCGAACCTTGCGTCGCGTCCAGCAGCAGGCGCCGAACATCCCGACCGCGTACCTGACGATCCAGCGCGGCCTGGCTCCGACGGTAGCGCTCGACAAGGCGACAAACTGGACGGCGGGGTTCAACCCGGCCGATCACGCCGGCTCGCTGCCGCGCACGATCAAGGCTGCGGGCGGCGCGATCTGGTCGCCCTATTTCGGCGACGTGACCGCGCCTCTGGTCTCGGAGGCCCACGCGCTCGGACTGCGCGTCGTGGTGTGGACGGTGAACAAGCGCGAGGACATGACGCGCATGATCGAGCTCGGCGTCGACGGCATCATCTCGGACAGGCCGGATCTATTGCGAGAGGTGGCCGGCGCTAAGGGAATTGCGCTGCCGGTGGGGACGCCCGTGGCGCCGTAGTTGCGATGCCTCGTAGCCCGGATGGAGCGTAGCGAAATCCGGGACAGTACCACGCCGGGAGCGCCCCCGGATTGCGCTTCGCTCCATCCGGGCTACGAAGAGAGCCCTACTCGCCGTCCTTCCAACGCCGATATAGCGCGCCAAGGATGTTGGAATAATCGTCGGTCCAGACCCGCACCCTGTCGTCGGCTTCGGTCTGTTCCCATTGCTTGGAGGACGCGAGCCTGCCGATGTCGGCCTCCTCGCGCGCGGAGATGACGACGTCGGTGGAGAAGATGTAGTCACCATCGCGCCCGGAATCCTCGTTGAAGACCCAGCTCTTGAGATCATTGGCGTCCGCGATACCGACGACGACGGTTTCGAGGTCCAGATGCCGGTTGGAGACGTGCATCACCACGGCACCGTGCGGCGCGAGCTTGTCCTTGTAGATCTTCATCGCCTCTTCGGTCGCAAGATGGATCGGGATCGCGTCGGACGAATAGGCGTCGACGATGACGAGATCATAGGCGCCGTCGGGCTCCTTGGCGAAGGTGAGGCGCGCATCGCCGATGACGGGCTTCATGTCGGGCATGCAGCTCGAGATGTAGCGGAAATTCCTCGGGTCGCGTGCCGCGTCGACCATGGACTGATCGATCTCGAAAAAGGTCCAGTCCTCCCCCCGCTCGGCGGCGCAGGCGAGCGTGCCGGAGCCGACGCCGATCGCGGCGACCTTCAGCGGCGCGCCCTTGCGCTCGCGGATCGCGCTGACGGCCTGACCGATGCCGCCGTCCTTGTGATAATAGGTGATCGGCTCGGGCCGGCCGGCAACAGGCGTGCCGTCATTGTTGCGGAAACGCTCGGCGCCATGAATGGTGGTGCCGTGCATCAGCACGTGGAAATAACCGCCCGGCGTCACCACGATCTTGTGCACGCCGAAGAAGCTGCGCACGGTCGTGACGCGGCCCTCGTCCGCGGGATAGACGCGGATCAACGCCAGCGCCAGCACGACGGTGGCAAAGATCTTCCAGCGCCCGGCATTGAGGATCAGCGCGAGCAGCGCGGCGAGCACGCCGACGGCGCCGGCGACCCAGACACGATAATCCTCGAACCAGGTCGAGAGGCCACCGGTCGTATATGACGGCGCGATGAGCGCCACCGCGAGCGCGGCGAGCGCCAGCCAGTACCATTTGACGATTGCGGCCAGCCGCTCACTCCCGGACGGACGGCACAGCGCGGCAAGCGCGATCAGGATCGGATATTCGGCGATCCACGAGAAGGTGAAGGGCGCAACGAGCCCCGCGAACAAGCCGCCGACCATGCCACCGAACGACAACGCGACATAGAAGCCGGTGAGATATTTGGCGGCAGGCCGCGTCCGCGCCAGCTCGCCGTGGCAGGCCATGGCGATGACGAAGAAGCAGAGTTGATGTCCGCCGAGGGTCAGCAGCAGGTTCTGCTCGCCGCCGAAAGCCAGCAGGACGACGACGCCCGCAATCGCGACCGGCTGGAGCATCAGCATCCATTTGTGCGGCAGCAGCGGCCGCGACTGGAACACGACGACCCAGGTCAAGAGGTAAAGCGACAGCGGCAGCACCCACAAAAGCGGCGCCGCCGCGACGTCGGTCGAGATGTGCGCGGTGACGGCGATGAGCAGGCCCGATGGCACGGCGGCGAGGAAGATCCAGCGCAGCCGCGTCAAGAGGCCGGGCGCGGGTGCATTCACGTCCTCGGCCCGCGTGTCGGTCACCGCCAACTTCGGCGAACGCAACAACAGCACGCCGCAGGCGCCGATGAGGAGGATCAGCAGGCCATAGCCACCGGTCCAGAACCGGTTCTGCATCTGCAGCGTGAACATCGGCTCCAGCAGGAACGGATAGGACAACAGCGCGAGGAAGCTGCCGACATTGGAGGAGGCGTAGAGGAAATAGGGATCGTGCCCGGCCGGATGGCCGGTGCGGACGAACCAGGCCTGCAGCAGCGGATTGTTCGCGGCGAGCGCAAAGAACGGCAGCCCGATCGAGACCGCGAACAGGGCGAGCAGCCAGACTGCGTAGCCCGAAGCCGGCGGCTCGCCATAGGCGGAGGCGATGCCGAGCGGCAGCGTGGCGAAGGCGGCGAACAGCAGCACCAGATGTACCGCGACGGGGACGATCCGGTTCCGCGCCTGCATCAGCAGATGCGCATAGGCATAGCCGGCCAGCAGCAGCGACTGGAAGAACACCATGGCCACCGACCACACCGCCGGCGAGCCGCCGAGCCGCGGCAGCACCATCTTGGTGAACAGAGGCTGCACCGAGAACAGCAGCAGCGCGCTGACGAAGATCGCAGCGGTGTAGACCGTCAGCAGCAGCCGGTTGCGCGACGACGACGGCTGCTCCGTGGCGGCGGGTTGCACGATCGAATCCATGAATGCTCCGGCTCAAACCCCGGCGGGCGCCGGATCGCGCGCAATGGAGCACAAGGCGCCTGGACGGGCAATAAAGTGTGGCGTGATGTTGCAGCAAGGAATGCTTGATATAAGAGGGTCGTTCCGGGCGATGCAAAGCATCGAACCCGGAACCTCGAGATTCCGGGTTCTCGCTTCGCGAGCCCCGGAATGACAGTAGACCGGGCCTCGCATTCTTCATGACAGATACCGACGTCATCATCATCGGCGCGGGCCATAACGGCCTCACCTGCGCGACCTATCTGGCGATGGCGGGCCTGCGCGTGCGCGTGGTCGAGCGGCGCAAGGTGGTCGGCGGTGCCGCGGTGACGGAGGAGTTTCACCCCGGCTTTCGCAATTCTGTCGCCGCCTACACCGTGAGCCTGCTCAATCCGCAGGTGATCCGTGACCTCAAGCTTGCCGAGCAGGGCCTGCGCATCGTCGAGCGGCGTGCGCAGAATTTTCTGCCCGCGCCGGACGGCAGCTATCTCCTCACCGGCGAGGGACGAACGAAAGCCTCGGTGGCGCGGCTCAGCGCGCATGATGCGGAAGCGCTCGACGGCTTCGCGCGCGAGCTGGAAGGCATTGCCGACGTGCTCAGGCGGTTCGTGCTCCGCGCGCCGCCGAACCTGCTCGACAGCTTTGGCACCAACGCGGTCCGCGAGGCCGTGAACGCTTTGCAGAGCGCCAACATTCTGCGCGGCCTGACGCTGGAACAAAGCCGCAGCCTGCTCGATCTGTTCACGCGCTCGGCCGGCGAGATGCTGGACGAACGTTTCGAGCACGATCTGGTCAAGGCGCTGTTCGGCTTCGACGCCATCGTCGGCAATTATGCCAGCCCCTACGCCGCCGGCTCGGCCTATGTGATGCTGCATCACGCGTTCGGGGAGGTGAACGGCAAGAAGGGCGTGTGGGGCCACGCCATCGGCGGCATGGGCGCGATCACGCAGGCGATGGCGCGCGCGGCACGCGACCGTGGCGTCGTGATCGACACGGATGCCGGTGTGCGCGAGGTCATCGTCGAGCGCGACCGCGCCGTCGGAATCGTGCTGGAGAACGGCTCTGCGATCCGCGCGAAATATGTCGCGGCCAATGTCAATCCAAAGCTGCTCTACACGCGGCTGATCGCGGCCGATGCTCTGCCTGCGGACTTCCTCGCCCGAATGCGGCATTGGAAGAACGGCTCCGGCACCTTCCGGATGAATGTGGCGCTGGACCGCCTGCCCTCCTTCACGGCGCTCTCAGGCGAGGGCGATCACCTCACCTCCGGCATCATCCTGGCGCCGAGCCTTGGCTATATGGACCGTGCCTGGCTCGACGCGCGCGCGCAGGGCTGGAGCCGCGAGCCCGTGGTGGAGATGCTGATCCCCTCGACGCTCGACGACACGCTGGCCCCGGCCGGCAAGCATGTCGCGAGCCTGTTCTGCCAGCATGTCGCACCAGGGCTTCCCGATGGAAAGTCGTGGGATGACCATCGCCACGAGGTCGCCGATCTCATGATCGCGACGGTGGATAAGTACGCGCCGGGATTTGCGGCAAGCGTGCTCGGCCGTCAGATCCTGTCTCCGCTCGATCTCGAGCGGCAGTTCGGGCTGCTTGGCGGCGACATCTTCCACGGCGCGCTGACATTGAACCAGCTGTTCTCGGCGCGGCCGATGCTGGGCCACGCCGATTATCGCGGGCCGCTGAGAGGCCTCTACCATTGCGGATCCGGCGCCCATCCCGGCGGCGGCGTCACCGGCGCCCCCGGCCATAACGCCGCGCAGGCCATCCTGCGGGATCACCGCGCCCTGTTCGGAAGCCGTGGATAGGGCTGTGGATTGGTTGTGGACAGGCTGTCGAAAGGCCTGTGAGCGGCCAGAGGAGGCCTGGGCGATACGGCCAGGAGCGATCCTGGGGAAAGCCGGTGGGAAATCGGCGGGGCGATCAGGGGAAAAGTGGTGGACAAAGTCCGGACAAGCAGGCGGATAAGCTGTGAAGTCGGGCGGCAAAAACGACCTCGCCCGCCAGGGGAGACCCCTAGCGGGCGGTGATCAGAAACAGCCTTTGAAGAAAATAGCCCCCGCTGGAAAATGGCGGCGGAAATTACTTCAAGGAGGTGCTAATCGAAGTGAACTTCTCGTTCATGGTGGTGCCCAGGCCGTTCACCACGGTAATGATCGCCAGGGCGATACCCGCGGCGATCAGGCCGTATTCGATCGCGGTTGCACCGGACTCATCCGACCAGAACTTCTGAATCATGCGCTTCAAGACTCGCCTCCGTTTCAATTCCAAGCTGCGTTGACTTGCTTCTACATCCGAAAATATACGCGGCACGCCCTACAGGCGCGTTAATGCGGGAACCTCAACTTGTCCGAAAACTGGGCAGCAAAAGTTCCAAAAATTGAACGCGACGGAACCCTGAATGCAGCCTTCCCCGACCTATCGCGCCAGCTTTTCGACCGGCAGCGAAGCCGACGCCAAGCGCGTCGTCGACGTGCTCACCGAGGTCTTTTTCGACGGCGATGCGGCGGTCGCCGCGTTCGAACGGCCTGACGGACGCTGGGACGTCACGTTGCATTTCGCCGCAGCGCCCGATCAGGCATGGCTGCGCGAACTCGTTGCAACTTCAGCAGGAAATGAGATCGCGGCGACGCTCGTCTTCGACACTGTCGAAGCCAAGGACTGGGTCAAAGCCAGCCTTGAAGATCTCGTCCCGGTGCCGGCCGGCCGCTTCGTCGTGCACGGCAGCCACGATCGCGACCGTGTGGCGCCGAACAAGCTTGCCATCGAGATCGAGGCGGCGCTCGCCTTCGGCACCGGTCACCATGGCACGACGCGCGGCTGTTTACTTCTGCTTGACCATGTCCTGAAGAGCTCCCGCCCAAGGAGCCTGCTCGATCTCGGCACCGGCACGGGCGTGCTGGCGATCGCGGCGGCGAAGGCGCTGCATCGCGCGGTGCTCGCTTCCGACATTGATCCGCCATCGGTCCGGGTGGCCGCCGAGAACGCCACGCTGAACGAAGTTGGCAACCATGTGCGGGTGATCCGCGCGACCGGCTTTGCCGCGCCAGATTTTGCGCGTGCAGGCCCGTTCGACCTGGTGCTCGCCAATATCCTTGCCAATCCGTTGCGGCAATTGGCAAGCCCGATGACGCGGCACCTTGCGCCTGGCGCCCGCGTCATCCTCTCCGGCCTCTTGACGCACCAGGCGCCCGCCGTGATCGCCGCCTACCGCGCCCGCGGCCTCGCGCCGGTGAAGCATCTGCGCATCGAGGGGTGGAGCAGTCTGCTGCTGAGGAAGGTGGGATGAACTAACCGCGTCGCGACGGCGGTGCGCTCCCTCGCCGCGCTATTCCGCCGGCTTCTTGTTGCGGCGTGACGCGCCCTGCCCCTGCAAAGCGCGCCTGGCGCGGCGCTCGGCGAAACGCTCGATCATCTGGCTGATGAGGCCGCGCGGCTTCTTCGGTGTCGTTGCAGCCGGAGCGCGGCGCGCCGGCGGCGAAATCTTCTCAAAGGTGAACGCTGGCATCGTGTGTCCCCTCGCCGTTGAGATGAACCACCTGCTCGAATTTCCCTGTTATCCGGACGAAGCGCAACTGCCGCATCCTTTACTCCACTCAATTCGAATGGAACTATTTCAAGCACGGTCCATGCCAGATGCGACGCAAATGCGTCTACATTGCGGACTGATCTCCATGATCCTAAAGTGATCCACCATGTTCGAAGCGCACTTCCAGACATTCGAGGAGCCGGAGGCCGGCGTCGCGTTGGCGGCACGGCTGGCCGCACTTCGCGAAGAACTTGCCCGTCGCAAGTTGACCGGCTTCGTCGTGCCACGTGCCGACCAGCAGCAGAACGAATATGTGCCGCCATCGGAAGAGCGGCTCGCCTGGCTGACCGGCTTTACCGGCTCGGCGGGACTAGCAGTGGTTCTGCCGCAGGAGGCTGCGCTGTTCGTCGACGGCCGCTACACGCTGCAGGCGGCCAAGCAGGTCGATGCCAAGGCATGGGCGGTGGAATCGCTGATCGATCCGCCGCCGGAGAGCTGGGTGGCGGCGCATCTGAAAGCCGGCGACCGCCTCGGATTTGATCCGTGGCTGCACACTTTTTCGGCAGCAGAACGGCTGTCCGCCGCCTGCGCCAAGGCCGGGGCCGAGCTGGTCGCGGTCGACAGCAATCCGATCGACGCGATCTGGCAGGACCGGCCGCAGCCGCCGCTCGCCCCCGTCGCGGTGCACAGCCTTCAGCACGCCGGTATCACTGAAGCGGAGAAGCTGACCCAGATCAGGGCCGAGATCGCCAAGCTCGGCACCGATGCCTTGGTGCTGTCGGACAGTCACGCGGTGGCCTGGACCTTCAACATCCGCGGCGCCGACGTCGCCCATACGCCGCTGCCCCTGTCCTACGCGCTGGTGCCGAAGGACGGCCGTCCCACCATCTTCATCGACCACCGCAAGCTCTCCAACCTCACACGCGACCATCTCGAGCAGTCCGCTGACGTGCGCGAACCGGACGCCATGGCGCCGACGCTGATGGCGCTGGCCAAGAGCGGTGCGGCCATTGCGCTTGACAATGCCACAGCGGCCGACGCACTCAGCCGCCTGATCAGCGGGGCCGGCGGCAAGCCGGTGCGCGGCAGCGATCCGGTTGCACTGCTCAAGGCGGTCAAGAACGCGACCGAGATCAAGGGCACCAAGACGGCTCATTTGCGCGACGCCGTGGCGCTGGCGCGCTTCCTCGCATGGATCGATCGCGAGGCGCCAAGCGGCAAGCTCACCGAGATCGACGCGGTCGAGGCGCTGGAAACCTTCCGCCGCGACACCGGCGCGCTCAGGGACGTCTCGTTCCCGACCATCTCCGGCACCGGCTCAAACGGCGCCATCGTGCATTACCGCGTCACCCGCAAGAGCAACCGGCGGATCGCGCCCGGCGATCTCCTGCTGATCGATTCCGGCGCGCAATATGAAGACGGCACCACCGACGTCACCCGCACCATGGCGATAGGCGAGCCGACGGATGAGATGCGCGACCGCTTCACCCGCGTGCTGCGCGGCCACATCGCGATCGCGCGCGCCGTCTTTCCGGACGGCACCACGGGCGCGCAAC
This sequence comes from Bradyrhizobium sp. NBAIM03, assembly GCF_020194055.1. Classification (NCBI taxonomy): domain Bacteria; kingdom Pseudomonadati; phylum Pseudomonadota; class Alphaproteobacteria; order Hyphomicrobiales; family Nitrobacteraceae; genus Bradyrhizobium; species Bradyrhizobium sp. NBAIM03. The sequence goes on from NZ_JADYVS010000034.1 coordinate 16,390, forward strand.
TCGACACGCTGGCGCGGCAATATCTCTGGGCCGTCGGGCTCGATTTCGAGCACGGCACCGGCCACGGCGTCGGCAGCTATCTCTCGGTGCACGAAGGACCGGCACGAATTTCGAAGCTCGGCACCACGCCGTTGAAGCGCGGCATGATCCTGTCGAACGAGCCCGGCTACTACAAGACCGATGGCTTCGGCATCCGCATCGAGAATCTCGAGCTGGTCGTCGCCGCCGACATCAAGGGTGCCGAGAAGCCGATGAACGCGTTCGAGACGCTGACCCTGGCGCCGATCGACCGCCGTCTGATCGATGTCGCGATGCTGAGCCGCGACGAGCTCGATTGGCTGAACGCGTACCATGCGCGCGTCAGGGACGACGTGCGGCCGGCGCTGGACGAGGCGACGAAGACCTGGCTCGATCAGGCCACGGCGGAGCTGAAGCTCTAACTCCGTCATAAGACTGCCTGCGTAGGGTGGGCAAAGCATCCGCTGCCGCTCGAAGAGCGGAGGCGGATGCGTGCCCACCATCCATCTCCGGGTGACGGCAGCAATGGTGGGCACGCCGCGCAAAGAGCGCGTCTTTGCCCACCCTACAGGCCCAGCGCCTTGACGCCTCGCGCATAGCCGTATGCCGAAATGAGCGTATTCGCTCGCAACGCGATGCGGCTAGTGTCCGGCGATGCACGGCATCATCAGCAAGCCGCCCGAAGCGGCCGGCAACCTCGCGACCTCGCGTCTGGTGTTGCTGCTGCTGGTGGTGATGACCGGGGTCGCACCGATCTCGCTCTACATCCTGGTTCCGGCGCTGCCGGTGCTGGCGACGGATTTCGGCAGCGACATCTCGATCGCGCAGATGACGGTGTCGCTCTACATGGTCGGCATCGCGCTGTCGCAGCTGATCATGGGCCCGCTGTCGGACCGGTTCGGGCGGCGTCCGGTGCTGCTCGGAGGACTTGCACTGATGGTGGCGGCCAGCGTCGCCTGCATTTTCGCCGAGACCCTGCCGCAATTGATCGCCGCACGCTTCTTCCAGGCGCTCGGCGGCGCATCCGGCATGGTGATCAGCCGGGCCATCATCCGCGACATCTACGAGCGCGACCGCGTCGCCTCGATGATCAGCCTCGTGGTCGCGGCGCTGATGATCGGGCAGATGGTCTCGCCGCTCACCGGCGGCCTGATCGAGACCGCGTTGGGATGGCGCGCGATCTTTTATGCCATCACCATCGCCGCCATCGTCGTTGCCGTCGGGATCGCCTTGGCGCTGCCTGAGACCCGCCGCAGCCGCGCCGCCGGCAGCGGATTCCGCGGCGATATCGGCATGCTCATCCGCAACCGCGCCTTCGTCGGCTATGTGATGTGCCAGGTGCTGGCGTCCCAGATCATCTTCACCTTCGCCGGCGGCGGGCCCTACATCGTGGTGACGCAGATGGGCCGCAGCAGCGCCGAATACGGCGCCTGGTTCGCAACGACGGGCTTTGCGTTTCTGGTCGGCAACCTGCTCTGCGTGCGCTTTGCGCCGCGCCACTCGCTGGAGAAGCTGATCTGGTTCGGGCTCGCCCTGCAACTCTGCGGCAGCCTTGCGAACCTGCTCTGGAGCTTCGTCGGCTGGAACGAGGCGCCCGCCTGGCTGTTCGGCACCCATATGATCGTGATGGCCGGCAATGCCTTCGTGATGGCGAATTCCGCCGCCGGCGCCATCAGCATCCGTCCCGAAGCGGCCGGCACCGCCTCGGGCGCGATGGGCTTCCTGCAGCAAGGCGTTGGCGCGCTGATGTCGCAGTTCGGCGCCTATCTCGGCGGCCACTCCGCAACGACGCTGCCGCTGACCTCAGCGGTCCTCGCGATCTCGATCCTTTGCGCCTGCGTGATGATGTTCGTCGTGCCCCGCCGCGAGGCGGTAGCGAGCGAGGCGCTGATCGGGCAGGCCGAGGAGGACGAGACGGGGATGATGTGAGGGGCGCCGAGTAGAGTCCCTCTGCGGAACGACTCTGGATTGCTTCGTGGAGCCTGTCATCGGGCCGCGCTTTGCGCGGACCCGGTGGCTCGCAATGACGACGCGGAGAGAGCAGTGCCAAAAATGAGAGGCGGGGCTGGGCCCCGCCTCTCTCAATTCAAGTCTGTGTTTCGGCTTACGCCTGGCTCGCGATCGCCTTGCCGAGCGCGGCCTGCGCCGCTGCAAGCCGCGCGATCGGCACGCGGTAGGGCGAGCAGGAGACGTAGTCGAGACCGATATGGTGGCAGAAGGCGACGGAGGCGGGATCGCCGCCGTGCTCGCCGCAGATGCCGACCTTGAGCGAAGTGCGGGTCTTGCGGCCGCGGGCGACGCCGATCTTGACCAGCTCGCCGACGCCTTCCTGATCGAGCGAGATGAAGGGATCGACCGTGAGGATGCCCTTCGCCACATAGGGACCGAGGAAGCTCGCCGCGTCGTCGCGGCTGATGCCGTAGGTCGTCTGCGTCAGGTCGTTGGTGCCGAACGAGAAGAACTCGGCCGACTGCGCGATCTCGCCCGCGAGCAGGCAGGCGCGCGGCAGCTCGATCATGGTGCCGACCTGATAGGCCAGCTTGGTGTTGGTCTCGCGCATCACGGCCTGTGCGGTGGCATCGATCCGTGCCTTGACCAGGTCGAGCTCGGCCTTGGTCGCGATCAGCGGCACCATCACCTCGAGGCCGACGGCCTTGCCGGTGCGCTTCTGCGCCTCGACCGCCGCCTCGAAGATCGCGCGGGCCTGCATCTCGGCGATCTCGGGATAGGCGATGGCGATGCGGCAGCCGCGGAAGCCGAGCATCGGGTTGAACTCCGAGAGCTCCCGGGCGCGGTCGGCGAGGCGCCGCGGGTCGGTGTTCATGGCGCGCGCCACTTCCTCGACCTCGGCATGGGTGTGCGGCAGAAATTCATGAAGGGGAGGATCCAGAAGCCGGATCGTGACGGGCAGGCCCTTCATGATCTCGAACAGCTCGACGAAGTCGGCGCGCTGCATCGGCAGCAGTTTTGCCAGCGCGGCGCGGCGCGACTGCTCATCCTCGGAGAGGATCATCTCGCGCACAGTGCGGATGCGCGTCTCCTCGAAGAACATGTGCTCGGTGCGGCAGAGGCCGATCCCTTCCGCGCCGAACTTGATCGCCGTGCGCGCGTCGTCAGGCGTGTCGCCGTTGACCCGGACGCCGATCTTGCGGACCTGGTCGGCCCAATTCATCAGCGTGCCGAACTCGCCGGACAGCTCCGGCTCGATCATCGGCATGCGGCCGGCGAGCACCTGGCCGAGCGAGCCGTCGATGGTGATGACATCACCGGTCTTGAAGGTGCGCGAGCCGATGCTCATGGTGCCGCGGCCGTAATCGACGCGGATTGTGCCGCAGCCGGAGACGCAGGGCTTGCCCATGCCGCGCGCGACCACCGCCGCGTGCGAGGTCATGCCGCCGCGCGTGGTCAGGATGCCTTCGGCGGCGTGCATGCCGTGGATGTCTTCCGGGCTGGTCTCGATGCGGACCAAAATCACCTTGCGTCCGTCGCCCTGAAGCTTGGCCGCCTCGTCCGAGGAGAACACGATCTCGCCGGAGGCCGCACCCGGCGAAGCCGGCAGGCCGGTTGCGATCACGTCGCGCTTGGCGTTGGGATCGATGGTTGGATGCAGGAGCTGGTCGAGCGAGGCCGGATCGATCCGCGTCACCGCTTCCTTCTTCGAGATCAGGCCCTCATTGGCGAGCTCGACCGCGATACGCAGCGCCGCCTTGGCGGTGCGCTTGCCGCCGCGGGTTTGGAGCATCCAGAGCTTACCCTGCTCGACGGTGAACTCCATGTCCTGCATGTCGCGGTAGTGCTTCTCGAGCAGCGTGTAGATCCGCGTCAGCTCCTTGAAGGCTTCCGGCATCGCCGCTTCCATCGACGCCTTGTCGGAGCCCGACTCCTTCCGCGCCTCCTCGGTGATGTCCTGCGGCGTGCGGATGCCCGCGACCACGTCCTCGCCTTGTGCGTTGATCAGGAACTCGCCGTAGAGCTTGCTCTCGCCGGTCGAGGGGTTGCGGGTGAAGGCAACGCCCGTGGCCGATGTCTCGCCCATGTTGCCGAACACCATGGCCTGCACGTTGACCGCGGTGCCCCAGGATTCCGGAATGTCGTGCAGCTTGCGGTAGGTCACCGCGCGCGCGTTCATCCAGGATGAGAACACCGCGCCGATCGCGCCCCAGAGCTGGTCGTGCGGATCCTGCGGGAATTCCTTGCCGGTCTCGCGCGCGACCGCGTCCTTGTACTTGCCGACCAGTTCGACCCAATCCTCAGCCGACAGATCGGTGTCGAGCGTGTAGCCCTGGCTGTCCTTGAAGGTGTCGAGGATCTCCTCGAAGTGATGATGCTCGAAGCCGAGCACCACGTCGGAATACATCGTGATGAAGCGGCGATAGCTGTCATAGGCGAAACGGCGGTCGCCCGACAGCTCGGCCAGCGCTTCCACGGTCTGGTCGTTGAGGCCGAGATTGAGCACGGTGTCCATCATGCCCGGCATCGAGGCGCGCGCGCCGGAGCGCACCGAGACGAGCAGCGGGTTCCTGGTGTCGCCGAACACCTTGCCGGTCAACTTGCCGACATAGTCGAGCGCCTTCTCAACCTGCGGCTTCAGTTCCTTCGGGTAGGTCTTGTCGTGCTCGTAGAAATAGGTGCAGACCGAGGTCGGGATGGTGAAGCCCGGAGGCACCGGCAGGCCGAGATTGGCCATCTCAGCGAGGTTGGCGCCCTTGCCGCCGAGCAGGTCGCGCATTTCCGTCCGGCCCTCGGCCTTGCCGTCACCGAACGTGTAGACCCATTTGCCGGCCTTCGCCGCTGCCGGCGCCGCCTTGGCAGGCACAACCTTCTTCGGCGCAGGCTTCGCGGCAACCTTCGGCGAAGCCGCCTTGGTCATTGCCTTTGCCACCGGCTTTGCAGTGGGTTTGGCGACCGGCTTCGGCGCGCTCTTGGCCAGCGCCTTGCGGGCCGCCGGCGCGGCCTTCGCCTTGGCGGAGGGCTTTGATTTCGCTGCAGTTTTAGAAGGCTTCGAGGCGGCTTTGGCCATAGCTTGCACACAACCTGCGAGAGGAATGGGAAATCGCGGGCCTTACACCACTTTGGGCGGGCCCGCGCAAGACGGACAGTTCCGAAAAGTGAACGCCTAGAAGCGGAGCCACTTCAGGAGCCCGAGCCCGATCGCGCCGTTGACGATGAGGAAGATCGCGACGATGAGGTTGAGAAGCCGCGGCATGATCAGGATGAGCACGCCCGCAATCAACGACAGGATCGGCGAAATGTGGGCGACGGTGATGTGCATGAACTATCTTTCTGTGAGGTGAGGCGAATCGCGCGCGGATCATAACCGGATGGGTTCCGGGAGTAGAGATGCGCAAGGGCTGCTGCGAGTTCCGGCCTCACGAAAACTGCCCGAAATTGCCGCGAATGCGGCATGCCTTTTCCCGGAACATTGGCTTGAGGCACGCATTGGCAACCGGTCGCGCCGCTCGCGCGCCCGCAGAATCACGTCGAAGGAGTTGTCCATGCGGAACAGGATTTTTGCTCTCGCAGCGCTCGCGGCCGCAACCGGCGCGCCCCTTGCGGCGCAGGCGCAAAGCGATGTCACGATTGGACGCGCGCCCGCCATGGTCGACGGCGCGCCGACGATTGCCGTCGAACAACGGCCCGCCTTCCGCGAATATGTCGTTGAACAACGTGTGCCGCCCTTCCGCATTCCGGATCGCGTGGTGGTCGGCACCACCTTACCCGAGGCAGGCGTCACCTATTATGACGTGCCGCAACGTTTCGGCGCCACGACCTATCGCTACACCGTCGTGAACGGCGAAACCGTGCTGGTCGAGCCGCGCTCGCGCCGCATCGTCGAGGTGCTGGACTAAAGACGCAGCCGCTCCATTCGATGTCCGGCGCGTCACATCAGGTTGGCGCGAGCAGTGTTAAATCGGACATCAGGCCCCGCCCGGTCCTCCCCCCGCCGGGCGGGGCTTCTTTGGGCAAGCCACATCAGCAGCCGTCATTCCGGGACACGCCGGAGGCGTGGGCTATGGTGCGCAATTGCGCACCTGAGAATCCATACTCACGATCGTGGTTATGGATTCCGGGCTCGCGCTACGCGCGCCCCGGAATGACAGCGGTGTTTGCCGCAAACCGCGCCTCAATCCTGGATCTTCGAGAAGTCCGCTACCGCGCGCGTGGCGCTGCGGATCTCGTTGAGGAGCTTTAGGCGGTTCTCGCGTACCTTGGGATCGTCGTCATTGACGCGCACCTTGTCGAAGAAGGCATCGACCGGCGGACGCAGCTTTGCCATCGCACTCATCGCGGCGGCGAAGTCTTCCTTGGCCACCGCAGCGCTGGCTTCCGCCTTGACCTCACCGATCGCCTTGGCCAGCGCCTTCTCCTCAGCGAGGCTGTAGAGCGCAGCATCCGGCGCGCCGTCGAAGCTGCGCTTGTCCTTCTTCTCCTCGATGCTGAGGATGTTGCTGGCGCGCTTGGTGCCGGCGAGCAGGTTCTTGCCGTCGTCAGAGTCGAGGAATTTTCCGAGCGCCTCGACGCGGCGGACGATCATCAGGAGATCGTCCTGGCCGCCGAGCGCGAACACGGCATCGACGAGATCGTGGCGCGCGCCCTGCTCGCGGAGTTGGACCTTGAGGCGATCGGCGAAGAAGGCGAGCAGATCGCTCGGAAGCTTCGAGGCATCGGCCGGCTTCACCGACAAGCCGGCGAGCGCTGATCCCGCCACCTTTATGAGCGACAGACGCAGCGCGTTCTCGGCGATCAGCCTGATCACGCCCAGCGCCGCACGACGCAGCGCATAGGGGTCCTTGCTGCCCGTCGGCTTCTCGTCGATCGCCCAGAACCCAACCAGGGTATCGATCTTGTCCGCGAGCGCCACCACGACGCTGACCGGATCGGTCGGAACGCGATCAGCAGGCCCTTGCGGCTTGTAGTGCTCCTCGCAGGCCGCGGCGACGGAGGCGTCTTCGCCCTGAGCCAGCGCATAGTATTTGCCCATCAGGCCCTGCACTTCCGGGAATTCGCCGACGACTTCCGTCAGCAGATCTGCCTTTGCCAGATGCGCCGCGCGCGTCGCCTTGGCGACATCGGCGCCGACCAGCGGCGCGATCTCGGCGGCCAGGCGCTCGATGCGCTTGATGCGTTCCGCCTGCGTCCCGAGCTTCTCGTGAAACACGATCTGATCGAACTTCGGCAGCCGGCCCTCGAGCTTGGTCTTGAGGTCGGTCTCGTAGAAGAACTTCGCATCCGACAGCCGCGCGCGGATCACGCGCTCGTTGCCGGCAATGATGGTTTTGCCACCGTCGGTCGCCTCGATATTGGCGACCAGGATGAACTTGCTCGCGAGCTTGCCCGTCTTGGGGTCGCGCACCACAAAACACTTCTGGTTGTTGCGGATGGTGGCGCGGATGACTTCGTCGGGCGTCTTCAAGAACTCCGGCTCGAACGAGCCCATCAGCACGACCGGCCATTCGACGAGGCCGGCGACCTCGTCGAGCAGATTCTGGTCCTCGACCAGCTCAAAACCTTGCGCGAAGGCCAGCTGCTTGGCGTCGGTGAGGATGGCGTCCTTGCGGCGCTCGGGGTCGAGCACGACTTTTGCTGCAAGAAGCTTAGCCTCGTAGTCCTCGAAGCGGCGCACGGAGATCGGCGCCGGCGCAAGGAAGCGATGACCGTAAGTGGTCTGGCCGCTCTCGATGCCGTCGACCTCGAATTTCACGACATCGGGCTCTTCGGTCTCGGGGCCGAAGGTCGCGGTGATCGCGTGCAGCGGACGCACCCAGTTCAGCGAGCCGGGCTTGCCCGAGCGCGCGCCCCAGCGCATCGATTTGGGCCAGGGGAAGGTGCGGATGATGACAGGCAGGATCTCGGCGAGCACGTCGATCGCGTCGCGGCCGGGCTTCTCGATCAAGCCGATGTAGAAATCACCCTTGGGGTCGCGCTGGATTTTGGCTTCGTCCAACGACTTCAAACCGGTTGCCTTGAGAAAGCCCTGCACGGCCGCATCGGGCGCGCCGACCTTCGGGCCGCGACGCTCGGTCTTCAGATCAGGCTGGCGCGCTGGGATGCCGTGCACGGTGAGCGCAAGGCGGCGTGGCGTCGCGAACGCCTTTGCGCCCTCATAGACTAGGCCTTCGGCAACCAGCTTGTCGGTGACCATGCGGCGCAGATCGTCCGCCGCCTTCGCCTGCATGCGCGCGGGAATTTCTTCGGAAAACAGTTCAAGCAAAAGATCGGGCATCAGGCCGCTCCGCCCGCTTCAGTGTGGGTCCAGGCCTCGCCACACGCTTTTGCCAGCTCGCGCACGCGCAGAATGTAGCTCTGCCGCTCGGTCACGGAGATCACGCCGCGGGCATCGAGCAGGTTGAAGACGTGGCTCGCCTTGATGCACTGGTCGTAGGCCGGCAGCGCCATCAGATGCTGTTTCCGGTTGCCGCCGTCGCGCCAGCCCGCGTCGAGATATTTTTTGCAGGCCGCCTCCGCCATCCTGAACTGCTCGAACAGCATCGCGGTGTCGGCATACTCGAAATTGTGCCGCGAATATTCCTGCTCGGCCTGCAGGAACACGTCGCCATAGGTGACCTTCTGATCACCGTCGCGTCCGTTGAAATTGAGGTCGTAGACGCGGTCGACGCCCTGCACATACATCGCGAGGCGCTCGAGGCCGTAGGTGAGCTCGCCCGCGACCGGCGCGCATTCGAAGCCGGCGACCTGCTGAAAATAAGTGAACTGGCTGACTTCCATGCCGTCGCACCAGCACTCCCAACCGAGGCCCCAGGCGCCGAGCGTCGGACTCTCCCAATCGTCCTCGACGAAGCGGATGTCGTGCACGGCGGAATCGATGCCGATCGCGGCGAGCGACTTCAGGTACAGCTCCTGAAGGTTCGGCGGCGACGGCTTCATGATCACCTGGAACTGGTAATAGTGCTGCATCCGGTTCGGGTTCTCGCCGTAACGGCCGTCTTTGGGCCGGCGCGAGGGCTGCACATAGGCGGCGTTCCACGGCTTTGGCCCGAGCGCGCGCAGCGTGGTCGCCGGATGGAAGGTGCCCGCGCCCATTTCCATGTCGTAGGGCTGCAGGATCACGCAGCCCTGCTCGGCCCAGAACCGCTGGAGCGCGAGGATGAAGCCCTGGAACGAGCGTTCCGGGTGCATATGGGCGGGCAATGAGGCGTCCATCGTCAGATCGGGCTCTCGCGGGGGGTTTGAATCGCGCGGGACCGTATCGACGGCGGGGATGGGAATCAAGGCGAAGGGGCCGGATTCGGGCGTCACTCCGGGGCGCCCGCAGGGCGAGCCCGGAATCCATTGCGCCGCTCACTCCGTGGTTCGATGGATTCCGGGTTCTCGCTTCGCGAGCCCCGGAATGACGAACGCGTGGAGGTGTGCCCTAACCCGGCCGGTAAGCTCCGGTCACGGGGTCACGCTTCAGCGTCTGGATATCCCCCATGCGGGCGGCCTCGGTGACGCGCGACAGGCGCATCTCCTCCAGCTCCTGGTTGATCCGGATGGCGGTCTTGTAGGCCCAGCGGACCACGGCAAGCCCGCCCAGGACGCCCGCGAAAGCGACGAACGGCGGCATCGGTCGATCCTCGTCTCATGCTCAGCCCCCACACGCATTGTTGCGCAGATGGACCTGCGCCGCAATCGGCGCCGCCTGGGCGAAATGGCGCGGGAGCGCGAGACCTAGAACCCGAATTTCGCCCAAATCGCCCGCGTCTCGACCGCCGAGATCAGCTCGTCCGGCAGCCCGGCCATTGATTCCAAGGCCGAAAGCTGCCCCGCGCCGGGCGATTTCCGGCCCAAAAGGCCGGAGAGCAGCCCGGTCGGCTGCGCAATCACGGGGGTGAGAACCTTCTCACCATAACGGGCACGAAGAGTTGAGCGGAGATCGCCGATGCTGTCGGCGAGCCCCAGCGCGATCGCGCTGTCCCCCGCCCAGTATTCGCCCGTGAACAGCGTATCGTCCGCTCCCTTCAGCCGGGCGCCGCGGCTTTCCTTGACCAGCGCGATGAAGATCTGGTGGATCTCGCGCTGGATCGCCTTCAGCCTCATGACGTCATCCGGGTTTTCCGGAAGAAACGGGTCGAGCATCGCCTTGTGCTCGCCCGAGGTGTAGAGGCGCCGCTCGATGCCGAGCCGCCTGATCGCCTCCTGAAAACCGAAACTGCCGCCGACCACGCCGATCGAGCCGAGGATCGAGGAGGGATCGCAGATGATCTCGTTGCCCGCGCAGGCGATCATGTAACCACCGGAGGCCGCAACGTCCTCGACGAACACGAGCACCGGCAGCTTCTTCTCCGAGGCGAGCTGCTTGATGCGCAAGTAGATCTGGCGCGACTGCACCGGCGAACCGCCGGGCGAGTTGATCACCAGCGCCACGGCCTTGGCGTGCCGATAGGAAAACGCGCGCTCGAGCACCCGCGCGACGCCGGCAAGCGTCAGGCCCGGACGCAGCGGCGTCACCGCACCGATCACACCGGACAGCCGCACCACCGGCACGACCGCCGTGCCGGGACGAAAGCGCGCCGGCAGATATTGCATGAGCTTGTCGGCCAGGCCGGAACTCTCACGATCGTTCAATTGTTCGGCCATGGCCTTACCTCTGATTAACCATTTCTTATCACGCGAGTGTCATTGAAAGTGCCAGGAACGTGTTTTGCAGAATCCGCGTTGGGAAGCTGCAATAGGCAGCGGAAGGAAACGCCATGAAGATCTATCTGCTGTTGCTGCTGATCGGTGCGCTTTTCACGGCGCTTCACTTTACGTCGCCGCAAGAGCAGCAGACGGAATCGCTTCCGCAATAAGCCGTCACGGCCTCGCCAGCGGCAACGCCGCCCTCCCCTCCAGAATATCCTTCACCTCTTTCTTCGGCACGTTTGACTCCTCGTTGAGCATGAGGCCCGGCAGCAATTGCGTCGGTGCCCGGCCGCCTTTGACTGCGCGCACCAGCACCCGGATGGCAGGCTTTCCCGCTTCGCCATGAACCGGCAGGATCGCGAGGCTGCCGAAGCCGCGTGACAGCGCTGCCACGACGTCGCCAATTCCGTCCGCGCGCCAGATCAGGGTCAGCACGCCGCTCGATCGGAGAATGCGCCGGGCTGCATGCACCCACGCATGCAGCGTCTCCTCCCTCGCCACATGCGCGGTGTGGCGCGCCTGATCCGGCGAGCCGCGATGGCGTGCGGGGTCGTTGAAGGGCGGGTTCATCAATACGGCGTCGGAACCGTCGGGCAGAAGTCCGTTCGCTGCAAACGCCTGCGCGTCGGCGGTGACGTCGAGCACGATGACCTCGGCAGGAATCGCGTTCGCGGCGGCGTTGGCCCGCGCGAGCTGCGCCAGTTCCGGATCGATCTCGACCAGGCTGAGCCTGATCCCCGCGACGCGCCGCGCCAGCGCAAGGCCCGCCGTGCCGACGCCGGCGCCAAGCTCGACCACGCGGTCACCCGCCTTAGCGTCGGTCGCTGCTGCCAGCAGGATGGCGTCGTGCCCGGCGCGGTGGCCTGACCGCTTCTGCATCAAGCGCAACTGCCCGCCGAGAAACGCGTCCTCGGTAATATCCGCGGCCTCAATCATCGCCGCGCAGTTCGTGGCTGAGGCCTGCCTCGGTGAGGAGCGCCCTGGCTTCCTCGGCGTCGTCCTCATGAACCAGGATCCGCCGCGGCAGAATGCCGAGAGACCCCTCGATGATGCTCATGTTCTGGTCCAGCACCAGATGATGGATGTTGGCGCCGTCGAGCAGCGCGCCAATCGCCGACACCAGCACCATATCGTTGGTCCGAACCAGTTCACGCAAAACGGAGGTCTCCTGCCTGAAAGTGGCTAACGCGGCAAATGTCAATGGTTCCGCGGCCCTTGCCGCATCCGCCGCCAGTTTCTATTGTATTTCCATCAGAATAGCCCTTCCGGGGCAAATATTGGAGACCGGCGTGGCCGTCATCGTACCTTTCGAAACCCCCGGCGCGTCGATCGAAGAGCTGGTTGCCCTTGTCGCTCCCGATATGGAGCGCGTCAATGCCACGATCCTGTCGCGGACGGGCTCCGACGTGACCATGATCCCTGAAGTGGCCAACCACTTGATCTCCTCGGGCGGCAAGCGCCTGCGCCCGATGCTGACGCTCGCCATGGCCAACCTCGCCGGCTACACCGGTGACGGCCACATCAAGTTAGCTGCCAGCGTCGAGTTCATGCACACCGCCACCCTGCTCCACGACGACGTGGTCGACGAGAGCGAGATGCGCCGCGGCAAGCTGTCGGCGCGCATGCTCTGGGGCAACGAGGCAAGCGTGCTGGTCGGCGACTTCCTGCTCGGCCAGGCCTTCCGCATGATGGTCGAGGTCGGCTCGCTGCGCGCGCTCGACATCCTCTCCGCGGCGGCCGCCACCATCGCCGAGGGCGAGGTGATGCAGCTCGCCGCCGCCAAGAACACCGCGACCACCGAGGACGAATATCTCGCCGTGATCCGCGGCAAGACCGCCGAATTGTTCGCCGCCGCCTGCGAGGTCGGCCCCGTGATCGCGAACCGCCCGAAGGCGGAGCAGACTGCCTGCCGCTCGGTCGGCATGAATCTCGGCATCGCCTTCCAGCTCGTCGACGACGTGCTCGACTACGGCGGCAAGAGCGCCAAGCTCGGCAAGAACACCGGCGACGATTTCCGCGAAGGCAAGATCACGCTGCCCGTCGTGCTCGCCTTCCGCCGCGGCAACGACACCGAGCGCGCCTTCTGGATCCGGGCGCTCGAGCGCGGCGAGATCGGCGATTCCGATCTCGATCACGCCATCGGCCTGATGAACAAGCACCGCGCGCTCGAGGACACGCTGATCCGCGCCCAGCACTACGGCGCCATGGCCGTGGATGCGCTGGCGCTGTTCCCGCCCTCGCCGATGAAGAGCGCGCTGGAGCAGGTCGTGGCGTTCTGCTTGGCAAGATCGCATTAGGCGACTGACGCTCACGCTTTGCGCGCTCCCTGCACCCGTCATTGCGAGCGCAGCGAAGCAATCCAGAATCCCGCCGCGGAAACAGTCTGGATTGCCTCGCTGCGTTCGCAATGACGGAGTACGCCGCGACGGCACCGCTTGCTCTCGTGTCCCGGACGCGCTGCAGCGTGAAACGCTGCTGCGCAGAGCCGGGACCCATGCGACATCCGCAATCATGATCAATATGGGTCCCGGCTCTGCAGCGCACCGCTAGGGGGCGCTGCGCTGCGTCCGGGGCACGAGAGCGCGCTTCATCTCACCAGCAGAATCCAGCCTCCCTCACTCCACATGCCTCCCCGCGCAGTTACTTGCATTTTGCAAGTGACTGACCTACCTTGCCCGCATGCAACCCAAATCCCCTTCGATCCTGGAATGCCCGGTCGGCCGCGCGGTAGAGACGGTCGGCGAATGGTGGAGTATCCTGATTCTGCGCGATGCGTTTCAGGGGGCGACGAGGTTCGACGAGTTCTCGCAAAGCCTCGGCATTGCGCCGAACATCCTGTCGCGGCGGCTGGCGCATCTGACCGAAAGCGGCATGTTCGTGCGTCGCCGCTATCAGGAGCGCCCGCCGCGCTACGAATATGTGCTGACGGACAAGGCGCGGGATTTCTTCCCCGTGATCGCTACGCTGCTCGCCTGGGGCAACAAGCATCTGGCGCCGAAAGGCGAATCCATCCTGCTGGCGAACCGGAGCGACATCCGCCCGCTCGAGCCGATTGTGGTCGATGCCGCCGACAAGCGCCCGATCACGCTCGCCAATGCGGTCGTCGTCGCAGGTCCCCGCGCCAGCCGCGGCATGCGCGCACGGCTTGCTTCGCTCAAGGCCATGAACCCGGCCGTCGCGCCGGCTGGAGACTGACATGCGTCGTATCGTCGTGACGGGAATGGGCGCGGTGTCGCCGCTTGGCTGCGGCGTCGAATTGACGTGGCGGCGGCTGCTCGCCGGGCAAAGCGGGCTGCGCCCGTTGCCGGAATGGGCAGAGGCGCTGCCGGCGCGCATTGCAGGCCTCGTGCCCGATAAGACCGATGATGCCGAAGGCGGTTTTGATCCGGCGCAGGCTGCCGCGCCCAAGGATCAGCGCAAGATGGACCGCTTCATCCTGTTCGCGCTGCTCGCGACGGCAGAAGCCGTCGCGCAAGCCAAATGGACACCGCAGGATGCTGGCGCGCTCGAGCGCACCGCGACGATCATCGCCTCCGGCGTCGGCGGCTTTCCTGCGATGGCGGAGGCGGTGCGCATCACCGCGCAGCGCGGCGCGCGCCGGCTGTCGCCGTTCACGATCCCCTCGTTCCTCGCCAATCTCGCCGCCGGCCACATCTCGATCAAATACGGCTACAAGGGCGCGCTGGGCACGCCCGTCACGGCCTGCGCCGCCGGCGTGCAGGCGATCGGCGATGCCGCACGCATGATCCGATCAGGCGAAGTTGACGTTGCGATCTGCGGCGGCGCGGAGGCCTGCATCGACATCGTCAGCGTCGGCGGCTTTGCGGCGGCGCGCGCACTGTCGAGCGGCTTCAACGACGAGCCCGCGCGCGCCTCGCGTCCGTTCGATCGCAACCGCGACGGTTTCGTGATGGGCGAAGGCGCCGGCATCCTGGTGATCGAGGCGCTGGAGCATGCGCAGGCGCGCGGCGCGACGCCGATCGCCGAGATCGTCGGCTACGGCACGACCGCGGACGCCTATCACATGACCTCGGGGCCGCCGGATGGCGATGGTGCCCGCCGCGCCATGGAGATCGCGCTTCGGCAGGCCAAGCTTGCGCCCGCGGATGTGCAGCACCTGAACGCGCACGCGACCTCGACACCGGCCGGCGACGAAAGCGAGCTAGGCGCCATCGGCGCGCTGTTCGGCCGCAACCGCGGCATTGCCGTGAGCGCGACCAAATCGGCCACGGGTCACCTGCTCGGCGCCGCCGGCGGGCTGGAAGCGGTTTTCACCGTGCTCGCGTTGCGCGACCAGATCGCGCCGCCCACGCTCAATCTCGAAAACCCCGATGCGGGCGCCGAAGGCATCGATATCGTCGCAGGCAGCGCGCGGCCGATGCCGATGCAGCATGCCATCTCCAACGGGTTCGGCTTCGGCGGGGTCAATGCCAGCGTGATCTTGCGCCGGCTGGGATAAGCGAGAGGCCTTGCAATCGCCGCCCGCTCCGCTACGAAAACGGCATGATCGAAACGAATTTCTGGCTGTTCCTGGCCGCAGCTCTCCTCATTGCCGCCGTTCCCGGCCCTGGCATTTTTTACGTCGCGGCGCGAACCTTGTCGGAGGGGCGTGGCAGCGGCTTCGCCTCGACCGCGGGCACGGCGCTGGGCGGACTGGTTCATGTGGTCGCGGGCAGCCTCGGCATCTCCGCCATCATCCTGGCCAGCGCGGAGCTGTTTGCCGCCGTGAAATTCGTCGGCGCGCTCTATCTGGTCTGGCTCGGCATCAAGACGTTTCGCAGCGCCGGCAACAACCTGTCGCTCGGGAGCGAGCCGATCGGCGACAAGCGCGCATTTCGCGACGGCGTGCTGGTCGAAGCGCTCAATCCGAAGACCGCGGCATTCTTCCTCGCCTTCATTCCACAGTTTCTCGATCCGTCGGACTCGAACCCAACGCTGCAATTCATCCTGCTCGGTGCGATCTCCGTGGCCCTGAACACGCTCGCCGATGTCGTGGTGGTGCTGATGGCCTCCGCGACGCGCGCGCAGCTGACCGGACGGCCGCTTCTGATGCGTCGCCTCACGCAGGGCTCCGGCGTCTTCATCGCGGGCCTCGGCCTCTCGCTCGCCCTGGCGCGGCGGCCGGCCAATGGCTAGCGCCCCGCAAAGCCGCTTCTATGAATCGCACGGCCTGCGGCTGCACTACGCCGACTGGGGCAACGAGGGTGCACCGGTCGCCATCCTGGTGCACGGCGGCCGCGATCATTGCCGCAGCTGGGATCACATCGCGCGCTCGCTGCAACCGCATTTTCGCGTCGTCGCGCCCGACCTCCGTGGTCACGGCGATTCCGACTGGACGAAAGGCGGCAGCTACGCACTCACCGAATATGTCTACGATGTCGCGCAGCTGGTTCGCACCTTAGCCACGCCTCAGGTCACTCTCATCGGCCATTCGATGGGGGGCATGGTGAGCCTGATCTTTTCGGGCGCATTCCCCGAACAGGTCACGAGGCTCGTCGTCCTCGACGGCGTGACCATGTTGCCGGACACACCGAAGCCGCCGGCGCATGAGCGCATCGGCAGATGGGTTAGCCAGCTCGACAAGCTCCACGACCGCACCCCGCGCCGCTATCCGAGCCTCGAGGACGCGGCCGCGCAGATGGTGCTTCACAACAAGCGCCTGTCACGGGACCTCGCGCTGCATCTCGCCAGGCATGGCGCGCGGCAGAACGAGGACGGCAGCTACAGCTGGAAATTCGATCCCTATCAGCGCGCCTCCGCGCCACATCGGCTCTGGCCCGACGATCACATCGAGCTGTGGTCGCGGATCACGTGCCCGACGCTGCTGCTCAATGCCGGCGAAAGCTTTCTAGCGGGCGCTCGCTCCGCCGGCCTGGAGCGATACTTCCAGAACGCGAGCGTTAAGACTATTGCCGGGGCGGGACACTGGCTGCAGCACGACAAGCCGCAGGAGGTGTTGGGTGAGATCCGGCGGTTTCTCGAGCTCAATGAGGACGAAGGCTAGCTCAACGTGCCCGCATGCACCCACCAGGCCGGGTGATCGCGCCGGATCGTTTCGGCCGCGGCATGTGCCTCCTCAGATGCGCCGTAGATCGCAAAGCACGTCGCGCCCGAGCCGGACATGCGGGCGAGCTTGACGCCGGCGGAATCGCGCAAGGCGTCCAGCACCTCGCCGATCACAGGCTCGATCCGCAGCGCGGGCGCTTCGAGATCGTTGGCGACGGTCTCGAGAACCTCGACCCAATCGGAAATCGAGGCACCCTCCTCCGGCCAGGCCGGAGCGCGGATGACGTCGGTGACGCCGACCAGGAGCTCGCCGTTGCGCAGGCCCAGCGCCTGGAACACGTCCTTGGTGGCGACAGGCACACGCGGATTGACCATGACGCAAGGCATGCTCGGCAGCGCGAGCGGCAGCAGCTGCTCGCCGACGCCGGTCATGTCGCAGGCGCGCGAGAGGAGGCACACCGGCACGTCGGCGCCGGTTGCGAGCGCGACCTTCTGAATGCGGGGATCATCGAGCGACAGATCGTTGAGACGCGCCAGGAGCCGCAGCGCGGCCGCGGCATCCGCCGAGCCGCCGCCGATGCCGGCTGCAACAGGGAGCACCTTGTCGAGCGCGAAGGCGCCCAGCTGCAGGCCAGGGATCGCCTCGGCAAGGAGCTTGGCGGCCTTGAGCACGAGATTGTCGGCTGTGTGGCCGCAGGCGGCAGCCAGCGGCCCAGTCGTGGTGAGCTTCAGCTCCCCGCCCGGCTCCAAGGTGAGCCGGTCGGCGCAGTCGGCAAACGCGACCACGCTTTCGAGATCATGATAACCATCGGCACGACGGCCGACGACGCGAAGGCTCAAATTGACCTTCGCCCGTCCCTCTTCAATCAACGCCGACATTGGCGATCAGCCCCCAAGACTCACTTGTTTGCGCATGATCTGATCGGAAAACCGCTCCACACTTTTCCGGATCATGCGCCTAGCTTAGCCGCCCCTGCCGTCGTCCTTCTTCTTTTCGGCCTGCGCCGCAGAAGAGTTCGAATTGTCGTCGGGAAGGCCGTTGGCGATCTTGGCCTCGATCTTCGGCAGCTCTTCCGGCTCGGGCTTGAGATCGCGCGCATGCGACCACTGGAATTTTGCCTCCAGCGTGCGGCCGACGCGCCAATAGGCGTCGCCGAGGTGGTCGTTGATGGTCGGATCCTCGGGCTTGAGATCGATCGCGCGTTCGAGGTTCTTCACTGCCTCCTCGAAATTGCCGATGCGGTAATAGGCCCAGCCGAGGGAATCGACGATGTAGCCGTCGTCGGGACGCTGCTCGACGGCCCGCTTGATCATCTTCATGCCTTCGTCGAGATTCACGCCCTGGTCGATCCAGGAATAGCCGAGATAGTTGAGGACGTGCGGCTGATCGGGCTGCAGCTCCAGCGCCTTCTTCATGTCGGCCTCGGCCTTGGCCCATTGCTTGGAGCGCTCCTGGCAGATGCCGCGATAATAGTACCAGACGCTGTTGGCCTTGTCGTTGCCGGGCGGCAGCACCTCGATGCCTCGTGAATAGGTCGCGCCGCAATCGCCGAACCGCTTGCGGCCGCGCTCGATGTTGCCGAGCGCCATGATGGCTTCGAGGTCCTTGGGATCCTCCGAGGTGACGCCCTTGAGGATCTTGATCGCCTCGTCGGTGCGGTCGGCGGAATCGAGATCGATGGCGAGCTGAATCTGCGCGTTGCGCTTGAGCGGCGAGTTGGCGGGCACGCGCTCGTAGACCTTGATCGCCATCTTCGGCCGCTTGACCGATTCGTAGAGATCGGCGAGCGACAGCAGTGCCAGCGGATGCGTCGGCTGCAGGTAGAGCGAGAGCTGGAGATAGACCAGCGCCAGATCCTCGCCACCGCGGCGGGTCAGCGTCGCGCCGATGCCGTAGAGCGCTTCGGCGGCGCCGGCCTGCGCGGAATCGACCAGCGGCGGCATCTTCTTGCCGGCCTTGGTTTCGCGCAGGCCTTCCTGGATCAGCGGATGGCGTGCCAGCTTCTTGTCAAAGGCCTGGTAGATATTGGTCGCCGCGGCGGAATCCTTGTTGCGCGACAGCCAGCGCGCATAGGCCTCGGTCACGCGCAGCATGGAATCGTCGAGCTTGTAGGCGCGCTCGAAGCGCGTGCCGGCGTCCTTCTCCTTGCCGGAGAGCTCCAGGATCATGCCGGTGTGGAGATCCTTGAACAGTGGATACCATTCCGGACCTGTCAGCTTGTCGATGGTGGCGACACCACCCTTGGCATCGCCCGCACCATAGGCGGCCCAGCCCGACAGCAGCGTGGCGACGAGATCGGTGATCGGACCACGGATCGACTGGTTGATGTTGGTCTGCGCCGCGACGTACTTCTTCAGCTTGAGATCGTGCACGCCGACGACGAGACGGGCGACGCGGTTGGTCTTGTCGATGGTGAGGATGCGCTCGGCGAGCTTGACCGCCTCCTCGATGTCGCCGTCGGCGACCGACGAGATGAAGGCACGGTCGAGCAGCTCGTTGTTCTTGGGATCGGTGCGGAGCGCCGAACGGTAGAATGCGGCGGCCGAGGTCGCGTCGCGCTCAACGCTAGCATGGCGGGCGGCGAGATAGCTGCCGGCGCCGGTGAGCGACTTCAGATCGTTTCGCGTCGGAAATTGCGCCGCCGTGTTTTCCGGATGATCCGGCGTCTGCGCCAGGACCGCGCCGGGGACCGTCGCGATCGCGGTGCCCATGAGGGCGATGGCGGCAGCAGTCCAGCGGTTGAAACGATTTGAAAACATCAGGGCTCGCCTTGAGTTGGGTGGTGCCTGGGTTTGCAGCAGAAGACCGTATCGCAAGCGAACGCGGCCGGTGACATCCGGGCCCGGAACCGTCAGGCCGACAATGCCGCTTTTGGCGCTTCGCCGCAAGGATTCGGACCCGGGAAGATCCCCTCCGCACGCCCAAACCGGCCCATTGAAACCGCGCCAGCGCCCCAAGACGCCGCCACTATGGCCTTATCGTGGCCGCGGCGGGTCGCCGCAGCCTCGTCCTCACGGGAACGTGCGCCTGGTCACCTGCGATGTCCTCACATCGCCTCGTAGTTCGGGCCGCCGCCGCCCTCCGGGGGAACCCAGGTGATGTTGCCGTTGGGATCCTTCACGTCGCAGGTCTTGCAGTGGACGCAGTTCTGGGCGTTGATCTGGAAGCGCGGGCCGGAGCCCTCCTCGATCCATTCATAGACGCCAGCCGGGCAATAGCGGTTCGAGGGGCCGGCATAGACGTCGTGCTCGGACGTCTTCTGGAGGTTCATGTCCGTGACCTTCAGATGGATCGGCTGGTCCTCCTCGTGATTGGTGTTGGACAAAAACACCGAGGACAGCTTGTCGAACGTGATCTTGCCGTCGGGCTTCGGGTAGTTCCTGGGCGCGTGGCTCTTGGCCGAATCGAGCGTGGCGCGGTCGGGCTTGACGTGCGACTGCGTGCCAAACAGTGAGGCGCCGAACAGCGTATTGCACCACATGTCGAAGCCGCCCAGCGCGACGCCGAGCACGGTGCCGAACTTCGACCACAATGGCTTGACGTTGCGGACCAGGAACAGGTCCTTGCCGACCGATGAGGAACGCCAGGCGTTCTCGTATTCGACGAGCTCGTCATTGGCGCGGTCGGCGGCGAGCGCGGCCGCAACATGTTCGGCAGCCAGCATGCCAGTGCCCATCGCATTGTGCACGCCCTTGATGCGCGGCACGTTGACGAAGCCGGCCGCGCAGCCGATCAGCGCGCCGCCGGGGAAGCTCAGCTTCGGCACCGACTGATAGCCACCCTCGGTGATCGCGCGCGCGCCGTAGGCGAGCCGCTTGGCGCCTTCGAAGGTGCCGCGGATCGAGGGATGGGTCTTGAAGCGCTGGAATTCGTCGAATGGGGACAGATAGGGATCGTCGTAGTTCAGATGCACGACGAAGCCGACGGCGACGAGATTGTCGTCGTAGTGATAAAGGAACGAGCCGCCACCGGTCTTGAGGTCAAGCGGCCAGCCGAATGAATGCTGGATCAAGCCCTTCTGGTGCTTGGCGGGATCGATCTGCCAGACCTCCTTGAGGCCGATGCCGAACTTCGGCGGCTCGCTCTTGGCGTCGAGCGCGAACTTGTTGATGAGCTGCTTGGTCAGGCTGCCGCGGGCGCCTTCGGCGAACAGCGTGTACTTGCCGAGCAATTCCATGCCGCGGGTGAAGGAATCCTTCGGCTTGCCGTCGCGGCCGATGCCCATGTCGCCGGTGGCGATGCCCTTGACCTTGCCCTCCTCGTCATAGAGCACCTCGGCCGCCGCAAAGCCCGGATAGATCTCGACGCCAAGCGCCTCGGCCTTGCGCGCCAGCCAGCGGCAGACATTGCCGAGCGAGCCGATGTAGCAGTGATGATTGTTCATCAGCGGCGGCATCATGAAATTCGGCAGCTTGATCGCGCCGCCGCCGGTCATCCAGTAGAAGCGGTCGTCCTTGACCTGCGTCTTCAGCGGGCAGTCGGCATCCTCGCGCCAGTCCGGGATCAGCTTGTCGAGGCCCGCGGGATCGATCACGGCGCCCGAGAGGATGTGCGCACCAACCTCGGAGCCCTTCTCCACCACGACGACGTTGAGCTCGGCGTTGAGCTGCTTGAGCCGGATCGCGGCCGACAGACCCGACGGGCCGGCGCCGACGATGACGACGTCGAATTCCATGGATTCGCGCGGGGGAAGTTCTTCGGTGCTCATCTGATCTCAGCCCTTGAGACGGTCCTTGGTCGTTTGCGCCCTCTTGTTTCCGATTTTTCCGGGTAGGACAACCTCGGAATCGCGTTCCGCCGGGATGCAAGGCCGCCCAAACGGGACCACCCCCGGTTCTGGTACGCCAGAACCGGGGAGGTCCCGATCATTTCTTAACGCGTTTTCTTCACGCGAACCGGTGTCCACCTCGCTTGAAAACGCTATGCTATAAAAGTCAGACTTTCCCATGATCCCCGAACCCGCACCCACCGTCCGAGAGCTGCTCGCCTTCTATCTGGAGGCCGGTGTCGACTGCGCGCTCGCGGAGGAACCGATAGACCGCCTGGCGGAAATCGATGCGCCGCCACCCAGCCCGCGCGCGGCCCCGCCAGCCGAAGCGCCGCGGCCGGTCGCCGCGCCCGCGGTCATGCGCGGCGAAGCCGCGCCTGCACCGGACGTCGCCATCGCCTCGGCACGCGAGGCTGCACGCACCGCGCCGACCCTGGAGGCGCTGCGCGAGCTGATGCAGAATTTCGAGGGCTGCGCGTTGAAGCACACCGCGACGCGGCTGGTGTTTGCCGATGGCAACCCGCAGGCGCGCATCATGTTCGTCGGCGAGGCGCCGGGCCGCGACGAGGACATCGAGGGACTGCCTTTCGTCGGGCGCAGCGGCAAGCTGCTCGATCTGATGATCGGAGCCATCGGCCTCAACCGCACCACCGCCTACATCGCCAACGTCATTCCCTGGCGGCCGCCCGGCAACCGCACGCCGACGCCGCAGGAGACGCAAATCTGCCTGCCCTTCATCCAGCGCCAGATCGAGCTGGTGAACCCCGACGTGCTGGTGACGCTCGGCAACCCTTCGACGCAGACGCTGCTGTCGACGCGCGAAGGCATCATGCGCACGCGCGGGCGCTGGTTCGACTACGACACCGGCCAGCGCGTGATCCGCGCGCTGCCGACGTTTCACCCGGCCTATCTCTTGCGCTCGCCGGCCTACAAGCGGCTGGCCTGGCAGGATCTGCGGGCGATTGCGAAGGCGCTGGCGCAGGGCGCCGTGTAACGACGCCCACGCCGTCATTCCGGGGCTCGCGAAGCGAGAGCCCGGAATCCATCGAGCGGCAGAGTTGGTGGATGAATGGATTCCGGGCTCGCGGCTTCGCCGCGCCCCGGAATGACACCGACCTACGTCCCCTTCGGCCGCACGATGGCCCAGCCGATGCGCAACAGCTGCTGGCGGCCGGTCACCAGCCATTCGAAGGCGCGCGGGACTTCCGGCACGATGCCGGGAAAGCGCTTGAGGATCTCCGGCGGCGGCGTGCCCGCGGTATCGGAGGCGCGCCAGACCACGACGCCGCCGGTCTCGCTGAACTTGGTCTGGCTCATCCACGGCGTCCGCGCGGGGGCGGCGTCGATGAACAAATGCGGCCGGCCGGAATGCAGCGCGATCAGGCTAGCGAGCTGGGTCTCGCCGGCGACGGCGCGCAGGCGATGGTTGGTGCGGCGGGCGAAGCTCTCGTCGAAGAAGTCCGAGATCGCGCGCGCCGGCATCGAGGTCGCAATTTCGCTAGTGCCCGTCCAGGGCAGGAACAAGACGCCGAGCACCACGCCGGCGGCGGGCGCGGCAACGGCGGCGGCCCAGACCATGCGCAGCATGCGCGCGCGGCGCATCGCGATGAGATCGCCGGCCGCGACGACCACGGCGAGCCCCGTCATGATCAGCACGACGCCGGGGCCGCCGACGACGGAATCGAGCCCCAGCAGGCCGGAGATCAGCACTGCGCCGAGCGGCAGAGCGAACGCGAAGAAATAGACGAAGTTGCGCGCGAGCGGCTCGACCGGCGGGCGGTAGATGATCGGCGGCTCCTCGCCCTTGCCGGCGAACATTCCGGTGTTGAGAAAGGTCAGCGCCGGGATCGCCGCCGCCCCGAGCACGAGGCCGCCGAGCAGCCAGACCGCATGCAGCGCGCGGTCGTTGAGCTCGGCGACTGGCGGCAAGGCCGGCAGCGTCGGCGTCTCGGCCCGCATCAGAAAGACCGCATAGGGCAGCGCCAGCACGGCGACGACGATTAGCGCGAACAGCGGATCGAGTCCGCGCAGCGTCCGGCGGCCGCCGGCGGTCGAGACCGCGAAGACGACGATCAGCAGCAGCAGGAAGATCGCGGCGGGCGTCGTCAGCAGCAGGAGGCCGGCTTCGATCGACCAGGCGAACCAGGCATTGCCTCGGCGCTGGCCGATGATCTGCCAGGAGTGCAGCAGCAAGAGCGCCCAGAGCGGCCGCGCCAGGATCAGCGGACCGAAGTCCAGCGCGGACGAGGAGAAGGCCAGCACCGTCATGGTCAGGAGCACGGCGAGCACCGCCTGCTGCGAGCCGACCACGGCACGGGAGAGATGATAGAGCGCGATGAAGGTCGCGATCTCGCAGAGCTGGGCGAGCACATAGACGCCGAGCATGTGGCCGCCGGCGGCGCGATAGGCGATGTCGGCGAGCCAGATGGCAAGCGGCGGGCCGAGATCGGTGCCGACCTGGTATTCCCTGCCGAAGGCCAGAAGGGTCGCGAGAGTGCCGGGCGGGCTGCGGTAGAACACCAGCGCCACGAACAGCCACATCGCAGCCTGCAGCAGCACCGCAATCCAAACGATCAGCCGCGGCCGGGCGCGAATGAGCTCGATGACCAGGGAGGTAAACCGCATGCAACGTCCGAAGGTGCAGCCAACCCGTCCAGCCGGCCCTATTCGCTCACGTCTGTTTTGATAAAGGGCGTCACGGGTTGTGGCAACCGCCGCAGTTCGTCATGCCCGGGCTTGTCCCGCCTGCGCGGCCGAAGCCGCTTCGGCGCGGCGAAGGCGCGGGCATCCACGTTCTTCGTGCCGCTGGTAAGACGTGGGTGGCCGGGTCAAGCCCGGCCATGACGGATGGGAAAGCTGTAGGAGGATCGCTAGAGATTTACGGAAGCGTCGATCTCGACGCTCGCCTCCACCTGCACCTCGACCTCGGTGACCGAGAACAGATCCTGCACCGGCTCGACGGTCCAGGGCATGTGCTTGGCGCGGGCGGCGGCGACGGGAGCGAAGAAGCTGCGGTGGTGGATGGAAGGGCCGAGGCGATCAAGCGCGTCGAGATGCTCGGGGACGGCGTAGCCCTTGTGCTGCTCGAAGCCGTAGCCCGGGCAGTCCTGCGCCAGTGCGCACATCAGCCGGTCCCGGGTGACCTTGGCGACGATGGAGGCCGCCGCGATCGAGAGCACGATACCGTCGCCGCCGATCACGGCCTCGCAGTCGCATGCGGTGTCGAGCCGGTCGCGGCCGTCGACGAAGACGTGCCTGGGCGCCTCGGGCAGGGCCACCACGGCGCGCTTCAGCGCCCACAGCGAGGCGCGCAGGATGTTGTCGCGGTCGATTCGCGCCGGCGAGGCGACGGCGACCGAGACCTGCGCGGTGGCGCAGATCTTGTCGAACAGCTTTTCGCGCTCCTCGGCGGTCAGGCGCTTGGAATCGTCGATGCCGCGGGGAATCCGGTCGGGATCGAGAATCACCGCGGCGGCCACCACGGGGCCTGCGAGCGGGCCGCGGCCAGCCTCGTCGCAGCCCGCGACCGGCCAGACGCCGCGCTTGATCAGCACGCGCTCGCGGCGGAAGCTGGGGGCAGCAACGGCAATGATGCCTTTCCTACCGGCAGGGACCTTCGCAGCATCGGCCGCAGATATCTTTGCCGCCTTGGCGGGCACAGCCTTCGGCGCGGCCTTTTTCTTCGGCGCGGCTTTGGCTGGGGTCTTGGCGGAGGGGTCCCGAATCATGGCCGGGATCGTGCGCCAGGGGGCTTCGCCAGCGCAACCGGGAACCCACGATATTCCCGTTATTCAGGCCGCCCGCCCTACTCCGCCAGATGCACCCGCCGGTCCTCGCCCACCTCGATGCCGGGTGCGACCACGACTTCCCAGACATGTGCATCGGGATCGGCAAAATAGCCGCAATAGCCGCCGTAATCGGTCGCGTGCGCCGCCTTCAGCAAGGTGGCCCCCTTCTCGACGGCGAATGCCAGCACCTCGTCGACCTCCTCGCGGGTCACGCAATTCCAGGCAAGCGTCATGCCGCGAAAGGTCGTGGGCCTCGGCTGGTCCTCCAAGGACGCGTCTGCGGCGAGCCGATCCCAGTGATAAAGCGCTAGCACCGGACCGCCGGTGTCGTAGAACGCAACCGCCTCGCCGGTCTCCTTCAGCCGGCGCGAGAAACCGAGCGCGTCGTAGAAGGCGATGCTGGCGCGGATGTCGTTCACACCGAGCGTGATGACGGTCAGCCGCGGCACCGGCACCGCGAGTTCCTTGAGCATGCGACACCTCTTGCACGTGTCCGCTCAAAACAGGCTGAGCTGATCACCGTTCCGCTTCGGCCGCGCAAAGTGATCAATGGTCAGCTTGGAGCGCCGCTTGTTGAGGCCGAGCCTCTCGCAGGCGATCTCGAAGCGGCGGCCGATGGTCCAAGCCATCGGTCCGGTGCCCTTCATCCGCTCGCCCCATTTGGCGTCGTAGTCGCGCCCGCCGCGCATGTCTCGGATCAGGGTGAAGACGTGGCGATAGCGGTCCGGATAGTTCGCCATCAGCCATTCGCGGAAGAGATCGCGCACCTCCAGTGGCAGCCGCAGCAGCACATAGGCGGCTTCCTTGACCCCGGCATGGGCGGCGGCGTCGAGGATGCGCTCGATCTCGGAATCGTTCAGTGCCGGGATCACGGGCGCGACCATCACCGTGGTGGGAATGCCGGCGTCCGAGAGCTGCTTGAGCGCCTCCAGCCGTTTCGGCGGCGTCGAGGCCCGCGGCTCCATGGTGCGCGCCAGCTTCGGATCGAGCGAGGTGACCGAGATCGCGACCTTGGCGAGGTTGCGCTTGGCCATCCGCTGGAGAATGTCGATGTCGCGCAGCACCAGCGCCGACTTGGTGACGATGCCGACGGGATGCCCTGCGCGCTCCAGCACTTCCAGAATGCCGCGCATGATTTTGCGCTCGCGCTCGATCGGCTGGTAGGGATCGGTGTTGGTGCCGATCGCGATCATCCGCGGCTCGTAGCCGGGAGCCGCAAGCTCCTTCTCGAGCAGCGAAGGCGCCTCGGGCTTCACGAACAGTTTCGACTCGAAGTCGAGCCCCGGCGACAGACCGAGATAGGCGTGGGTCGGCCGCGCGAAGCAATAGACGCAGCCGTGCTCGCAGCCGCGATAGGGATTGATCGAGCGGTCGAAACCGATGTCGGGGGAATCGTTGCGGGTGATCACCTTGCGCGAGGTGTCGATGGCGACACTCGTCTTGAACGGCGGCAGCTCGTCGAGGCTCTGCCAGCCGTCGTCGAAAGCGACGCGCGCCTCGGCCTCGTAACGGCCGCTGGCGTTGGACTGCGCGCCCCGCCCTCGCCGTCGGGCGCGGTCGATGGCGACGCCAAGCTCGGGGAAATCTGAAGGCGCACCCGCCGGCTCGGAGGGCGCCGTGACCGGCGGGTGCTTGAGAGCATGAGAGGATGCTGGACTCATGCAGCCAAGATAGCACGACATAGGAACAAATCAAGAACACAAACCAAAAACGTGAAAACAACCCCATGCACAGTAGAGCTGCCCAAACTTCGCGCGCCTGCCTTTGACCTCACGCAACACGGCCGTCACGACCATCCCGTTTCATGCCCGACGGATCGATCGCCCCGGAACCGGGTTGGTGACGATCGCGAAGTGAAGGTCGGCAGGAACATGACAATCCAACAAAAAACGGCCGAAGCGAGCAGCGACCTCGATCTGCTCGATCGCTATTGGCGCGCCGCCAACTACCTCTCGGTCGGGCAAATCTACCTGCTCGACAATCCGCTGCTGCGCGAGCCGCTGCGGCCCGAGCACATCAAGCCGCGTCTGCTCGGACATTGGGGCACGACGCCGGGGCTGAACTTCATCTATGCCCATCTCAACCGCGTCATCCGCGCGCTCGATGTCAGCGTGATCTATGTCTGCGGTCCCGGCCATGGCGGTCCGGGCATGGTCGCCAACACTTATCTCGAAGGCAGCTACAGCGAGATCTATCCCGATATTGCGCGCGACGCGGACGGATTGCGCAAGCTGTTTCGGCAGTTCTCCTTCCCCGGCGGCATCCCGAGCCACGCGGCGCCGGAAACGCCGGGCTCGATCCACGAGGGCGGCGAGCTCGGCTATGCGCTGGTGCACGCCTATGGCGCCGCATTCGACAACCCGGATTTGATTGTCGCCTGCGTGGTCGGCGACGGCGAGGCCGAGACCGGCCCGCTCGCTGCGTCCTGGCACTCCAACAAGTTCCTGAACCCTGCCCATGACGGGGCGGTGCTGCCGATCCTGCATCTCAACGGCTACAAGATCGCGGGCCCCACCGTGCTTGGGCGGATGCAGGACGCGGAGATCCGCGACCTCTTGCGCGGGTTCGG
The DNA here is from genome assembly GCF_020194055.1 of Bradyrhizobium sp. NBAIM03. Lineage (NCBI taxonomy): Bacteria > Pseudomonadati > Pseudomonadota > Alphaproteobacteria > Hyphomicrobiales > Nitrobacteraceae > Bradyrhizobium > Bradyrhizobium sp. NBAIM03. The sequence continues at coordinate 44,163 of NZ_JADYVS010000034.1, forward strand.
CCACGAGCCGCTGTTCGTCAGCGGCGACGATCCCAAATTGATGCACCAGGCCATGGCCGATGCGCTCGACGTTGCATTCGCCAGCATCCGCTCGATCCAGCAACATGCCCGCGACGGCCGCACAACCGTCGAGCGGCCGCGCTGGCCGATGATCGTGCTGCGCAGCCCCAAGGGCTGGACCGGCCCGAAGGAGGTCGACGGCAAGAAGGTGGAGGGCTTCTGGCGCGCGCATCAGGTGCCAGTCGCAGGCTGCCGCGAGAACCCGGAGCATCTCAAGGTGCTCGAAGACTGGATGCGCAGTTACGAGCCGGAAAAGCTGTTCGATGGCAACGGCGCGCTCGTTGCCGAGCTTCAGGCGCTTGCGCCCGAAGGCGTCAGGCGCATGGGCGCCAATCCGCATGCCAATGGCGGCGTGCTGAAGAAGGAGCTGAAGCTGCCCGACTTCCGCAGCTTCGCGATCGAGGTGACGCAGCCCGGCGAAGTCGTTGCGGAAGCGACGCGCGAGCTCGGCAAATTCCTGCGCGATGTCATCCGCCTCAACGCGAAGGAGCGCAACTTCCGCATCATGGGCCCGGACGAGACGGCATCGAACCGGCTCGACGCAGTGTTCGAAGCCACCGAACGCGTCTGGATGGAGCCCACCGAGCCTTACGACGTGCACCTCGCCCAGGACGGCCGCGTCATGGAGGTGCTGAGCGAGCATCTCTGCCAGGGCTGGCTGGAGGGCTATCTGCTCACCGGACGGCACGGCTTCTTCTCCTGCTACGAGGCCTTCATCCACATCGTGGATTCCATGTTCAACCAGCACGCCAAATGGCTGAAGGTGACGCGGGAGCTGCCGTGGCGGCGTCCGATCGCCTCGCTCAATTATCTGCTGACCTCGCATGTCTGGCGCCAGGACCATAACGGCTTCAGCCATCAGGACCCCGGTTTCGTCGATCTCGTCGCCAACAAGAAGGCCGACATCGTCCGCATCTACTTCCCGCCGGATGCCAACACGCTGCTCTGGATCGCCGACCACTGCCTGCGCACCTATAACCGCATCAACGTAATCGTCGCCGGCAAGCAGCCGGCGCCGCAATGGCTGTCGATGCAGGACGCGGCGACGCATTGCGATGCCGGCATCGGCATCTGGACCTGGGCGGGCACGGAGGACGGAAAGGGCGAGCCCGACGTCGTCATGGCCTGCGCCGGCGACGTGCCGACGCTGGAGACGCTCGCTGCCGTCGACCTCCTACGCAAGGCGCTGCCGGACTTGAAGATCCGCGTCGTCAACGTCGTCGACCTCATGACGCTGCAGCCGAGGGAGCAGCATCCGCACGGCCTGTCCGACCGCGACTTCGACAGCCTGTTCACGCGCGACAAGCCTGTGATCTTTGCCTATCACGGCTATCCCTATCTCATTCACCGGCTGACCTATAATCGCACCAACCATGCCGGCATGCATGTGCGCGGCTTTGCCGAGGAGGGCACCACGACGACGCCCTTCGACATGGTCGTGCTCAACGAACTCGACCGCTACCACCTCGCGATCGAGGCGATCGAACGCGTGCCGGGACTGGCGACCAAGGCCGCTCAGGTGAAGCAGCAATTCCGCGACAGACTGATCGAACACTCCCGTTATGTCCGCGAGCACGGTGAAGACATGCCTGAGATTCGTGACTGGGTCTGGCAAAACAGCGCCGGCGGCAACACGCCGGCCGAGGCCGGCGATTAGCGATGTCGGACACGGTCCTCGTCCTCAACTCGGGATCGTCGAGCATCAAGTTCGGCCTGTTCGATGTCGCGGCGGCCGAGCCCGCCCTGCTCTGCAAGGGCCTGCTGGACGAGCACGAGGCCAAACCCCGGCTGGTGGTGAAGGGCCCCAGGGGCGAAGACCTGTTCGAGACAAGCAAGCAGGCGCCGGCGGCAGCCGGCGGCCATCTGTTCGCGGACGTACTCACCTTCATCGAGGACCGGTTCGGTGGACGCAGCCTGCGGGCCATCGGCCATCGCATCGTCCACGGCGGGCCGGATTATTCAGGCCCGGAGGTCCTGACAGACGACATCATTGCGAAACTGGAGGCCTTGACGCCGCTGGCGCCGCTGCACCAGCCGCGCTGCCTCGCGCCGGCGCGAACGCTCGCGGCGATCCGGCCCGAGCTGACGCAGATCGCGTGCTTCGACACCGCCTTCCACCACGGCCTCGCGCCGCCGGCGAGCCGCTTCGCCATTCCCCGGCGATTCGAGGCGCGTGGCGTCAGGCGGTACGGCTTTCACGGCCTCTCGTTCGAATATGTCGCGGGACGCCTGGCCGAGATCGCGCCGGAGCTCGTGGCCAAGCGCACTGTCATCGCGCATCTCGGCAATGGCGCCAGCCTCTGCGCCCTGCGCGATGGCCACAGCATCGACACCACGATGGGGCTGACGCCGCTCGACGGCCTCGTGATGGGCACGCGTTGCGGTACGATCGATCCGGGCGTGCTGCTCTATCTGCAACAGCACGAGAACATGTCGGTCGAGGATGTCCAGCACCTGCTCTATCACGAGTCAGGCCTGTTCGGCGTCTCAGGGATATCCGCCGACATGCGCACGCTGCTGGCGAGCCGCGAGGCTGCGGCGCGTGAAGCCGTGGATCTCTTCACCTTCCGTGCGGCGCAGCAGGTCGCGATGATGGCGGCCACGCTCGGCGGCCTGGACTGCCTGATCTTCACCGGCGGCATCGGCGAACATGCCAAGGAGATCCGCGGCGCGATCGGCGAGCGTCTCGCCTGGATGGGCGTGCGCATCGACGCCGCAAGCAACGATGCCGCGCGCGAGCGCATCAACGGCAGCGGCAGCATGGTCGAGGTCTTCGTCATTCCCACCAACGAAGAGATGATGATCGCGCGCCATTGCGCGGCTCTGATCTAGGGCGTTATCCCGTTGCGAAAACACCCTCTCCGCAAGCGGGAGAGGGAGTGCACTTACGTTATAGCAATCAAACCTGATCTCATCATGCTTAGTGACCGCGGCCGGTCAGGAGCTGAAAAGTCCCCATCGCGACCTCGATCAGGATCAGCACCACGACGGCGATCTCCAGGCGGAGCGAGCGCTGGGTATCGATGATATCGGTCAGCGCGTTGGCGGTCTCCGACACCGCGGCAAGCTTGCGCTCGAGCGTGTCGAGGCGCTCCTTCAGTTCGTATTCGTCCTCCAGGCGCGAATAGAGCCGGTCGAGCTCGGGCTTCTCCCAGAGCACGTCGGGCTTCTCGGCGACGGCGACGCGGCCGGCGACCCGCTGCTGCACCAGCAGCGCGTTGCCGATCAATTGCAGGATACCCTTGCGCCGTTGCGGCGTGCGACCGCGCTCGGCGAGCTCCCGTGCAAACGGCTCGATGACGTCGAAGACCGCGGCGACGCGCCGCTCGTCGCGCGCCAGCGACGTGCTCTTGGCGAGTGCGTCCGCAACCAGCAGCAGCCGGTCGTCGGAGAACTTGGCGAGGCAGATCGGCCCGCCCGGCTGGATCGTCTCGCCGGCTTCCTCGTTGCAGAGCTGCGCCTGCGCGATCTCCTCCTCGTAGGGGCTGAACTCTCCGGTCACGCGCGATCTCAGGTTGTCGACGAGGACCTTCTCCTCCGACGGCAACAGCCCGATCAGCACGACGACGCCGTAGCGAAAGATCACGGCAAGGCCGGCATGAACGCGGAAGGCGGCCGGCGTCGAGGACACCAGCGTGCCGATCTCGAGGCCAGACGCGTTGATGCGGTCGCCCAGCATCAGCGCCCGGATCCGCAAGGTCGGCGCGGCCTCCTGCTTCGGCGATGTTGGCGCGGTGCCAACGGCGAGGTGATCGGCGTTCATGCAAAGTCTCTCCCGGGCAGCGAAACGTCGCCACGAAGCATTCGGGGTTAATACCGTCAGGATCGGCTTGTGCCGAAACATTCGGCAATATTACCAGCCGCGCCTGGCACATCTGGCCGCGATGAACTCGCGGCAGTTTACCATCGCACGCCGAAGCCCCTTCCGAAAGTTGCACTCGGCAGCGCGACGGGTTTATGACAACATCATGCAACGCTACGCTTCTCCCGAAGTGCGGAAACTGAAGCCTCAATCATGCTGAGCGTCATCATTCCGACCGAAGGTGTCGAGCAGACGGCGGTCGCAACCCTGGCCGCGCTGGTGCCCGGCGCCACAGCCGGCGTAATCCGGGAAGTGCTTCTGGTCGACGGCACGCGCAACGGCGTTATCGAGCGCGTTGCCGACGTCGCGGGCTGCCGTTTCATCGGCTTCGAAGGGCATTCGCAAGGCGCTGCGCTCGCCGCCGGCGCGCTCCAGGCCCGATCGCCCTGGCTGATGTTCCTGCCTGCCGGCGCTGTGCTGGAAACCGGCTGGATCGAGGAAACCACCCAGTTCATCCAGGCCGTCGCCACCAGCGGCCGGGATCGTGCCGCGGTGTTCCGCTATGCCCGCTCGCCTTACGCAAATACCGCAGTGCGCGACGTCCTCTGGGCGGTGGCGCGCAGGCTCGTCGGCCCGCTCGGCGATCAAGGGCTGCTGATCGCGCGCGATCATTACGACCGGATCGGCGGATACCCGCCCCACGCCCGGCATTCCGAGGCGCGGCTGCTCCGGCGGCTCGGCCGGTCGTCCCGGACCATGCTGCGCAGCCGGATTGTCATGGTCGGCTGAAGCGCCGAGATACTTGCCAACGTCAATCAATTAATTGACAATGGCAAATATCGAGGTGATCCCATGCTATCGAAAGCTTTGCCGTCAAGCGCCGTGGCCGAACAGGCTGCCGGCGACCCCGTCGCGGCGGTTCGCGCCTTCAACCGCTTTTACACCCGCAAGCTCGGTGTGCTCGACCAGCACCTCGGCAAGAGTCCGTTCTCGCTCAGCGAGGCGCGGGTGCTCTACGAGCTCGCCCATCGCGACGACCTTGCCGCAAAAGAGATCGGACACGAGCTCGGTCTCGATCCCGGCTATCTCAGCCGCATCGTCCAGAGCTTCGACGAGAAGGGGCTGATCACGCGAAAGCCGCTGCCCGCGGACCGCAGGCAGTACCAGCTCAGCCTGACCGCCAAAGGCCGGCAGGCTTTCGCCAAGCTGAACCTGAACTCGCAAAACGAGGTCGCCGCGATGCTGGCTCAGCTTTCGCCTGGCGATGCGACCCGGCTCACGCAGGCGATGGCCACGATCGAGGCCGTGCTGGAGCAACGCCGAAGCCCGCCCGCTTCTTTCATGCTGCGCAGCCATCGCGTCGGCGACATGGGCTGGGTGATCTCCCGCCAGGGCGCCGCCTATGCTGCGGACTACAATTGGGACATCAGTTACGAGGCGCTGGTCGCCGAGATCTGCGCACAGTTCATCAGGAATTACGACGCCGCGCGCGAGCACTGCTGGATCGCGGAGGTCGGTGGCGAGCCGGTCGGCTCGGTGTTCCTGGTCAAGGCCACGGACGAGATCGCCAAACTCCGCCTGTTGCAGGTTGAGAAGAAAGCACGGGGCCTCGGCGTCGGCCGCGCCCTCGTCGAGCAATGCATCCAGGGCGCCCGCGAGCGCGGCTACAGCAAGATGACGCTGTGGACGCAGAGCATTTTGGTGGCTGCGCGCGGGATTTATCAAAGCGCGGGATTCAAGCTGGTCGCGACGGAGCCGCATCACAGCTTCGGTGCCGACCTGGTCGGCGAGACGTGGGAGCTGGATCTCTGATCTCGCAGCGAGCGAGATGCGCGTGGCTGCGCCCTCTCCCCTTGCGGGAGAGGGCATGTCAACTAGCAAACGCAAGCTCGCTTGGGTGAGGGGTATGTCTCCACAAGCATTGGTGCGCGCGGAGAGAACCCCTCATCCGGCGCTTCGCGCCACCTTCTCCCACAAGGGGTGAAGGGAAGAAAAGCAAGAACTCACACCGTCGCGCCCTGCGCTTTCGGCCGGCGCAGATGCTCGTCCAGCCGCGGCATGATCTCGACGAAATTGCAGGGGCGCGTGCGGTAGTCGAGCTGAGCCGCCAGGATGCCGTCCCAGCCGTCGCGGCAGGCGCCGGGCGAGCCCGGCAGGCAGAAGATGTAGGTCGCGCCCGCCACGCCGGCGGTGGCGCGACTCTGGATCGTCGACGCCCCGATCTTGGCATGGCTCAGCATGTGGAAGGCGATCGAGAAGCCGTCCATGCGCTTCTCGAACAGCGGCTCGATCGCCTCGGGCGTGACGTCGCGCCCGGTAAAGCCGGTGCCGCCGGTGGTGATGACGACGTCGATGCCGCTATCGGCGATCCAGCGGCGGATCACGGCGCGGATCGCCTCGACATCATCGGTGACGATCTCGCGCGCGGCGAGATGATGACCCGCAGCGGTGAGACGATCGGCGAGGGTCTGACCGGACTTGTCGTCCGCAAGCGCGCGCGTGTCGGACACCGTGAGCACCGCAATGTTGAGCGGGATGAATTGTTTGGATTCGTCGATGGAGGCCATTCTTCACCCTCGCTCGTCGTTCCGGGGCTGACGCGTTACAACGCCCCCGCACCGAACGTGTTGCAGGCCTGGACCGTGCCCTGCTGGTAGCCGATCATGAACCATTGCTTGCGTTGCGCCGCCGAGCCGTGGGTGAAGGAGTCGGGTACCACGCGGCCGGTGGCCTGGCGTTGCAGCGTGTCGTCGCCGATCGCGCTCGCCGTGGTCAGCGCCGCCTCGATGTCGCCGGGCTCGAGGAAGTTCGGACGCTTCTTCGCCTCACGGTTGACCCAGACGCCGGACAGACAATCGGCCTGCAACTCCACCTTGACCTGGAGCGCATTGGCCTCGGCCTTCGAGCCGACCTGCTGCTGCAGCCGCGTCACGCGCGGAATGATGCCGAGCAGGTTCTGGATGTGATGGCCGACCTCGTGCGCGATGATGTAGGCGGTGGTGAAATTGCACGCCGACTTGCCGGAGCAGCCGCGAAAGCGGGTCTCGACCTCGCGGAAGAAGGCGGTGTCCAGGAAGATGGTCCGGTCGGGCGGACAATAGAACGGCCCCATGGCCGACTGCGCCATGCCGCAGCGACCGCCATTGGTGGCGTTGCGGAACAGCACGATCTTCGGACCGGTGTACGACTGGCCGTTGGCCTGGAAGATCTCGCTCCAGCGATCGTCGAGCTCGCCGAGGATGCCGGAGATCATGCTGCCCATCTCGTCGGTCGGCGCGCCGCGCTTGCCGGAGGAGGCCTGACGATCGGTCTGATAGGTCGGCGCATGGCCGCCGCCGGAGAGGATCTCGGCGCCGCCGATCAGGATGCGGGGATCGATGCCGAAGGCGTAGCCGACCAGGCCGAGGATGATGATGGTGCCGATGCCAAGCCCGCCACCGCCCATCGGCAGGCCGAACCCGCCGCCTCCGCCTCCGCCAAAGCCACCACCTTCGTCGCGACGATCCTCGATGTCGTCGCTGCGGCGGAAGTCATCGTAGCGCATGGCGGCCTTTCCTCTGGGGTCCCTGATTTAAGTTTCGACGGCGCACAGAAACGCGAAAGCTCAACGCGCCACATACGTAAAATTTCCGTTGCTTTTATCAATATCGTGGCCGGCAAAAATTGCCTAGTGCGACAGCCTGTCGATGCCAGCAAATTTTTCCGAGGGCCGAGCAGTTTTTTCCGAGAGAAATTTACAGCCTTTTTCCCGCCACGATCGATCCCGCGAGCCGCGCAATCGCGAAATACACTGTAAAACAAGGCGAATGCGCGCAACAATTTGTGCGCGAACGATCATGCGGGGAGTGCTCACGAAAGCGGCGGGTTAAGTCGATTTTTACTTTGCCCCTTCAATGTAACGGGCAGTCGGTTGTTTGGTCCCGCGTCGCCGACAGCGTCGCCTGAGTCAGAGTTCTTGAGTCATGGTAGAGTCGCGTCGCGGGGCGTCTGCAAGGGCGCCCCGCACAAATTTTGAGTCCCCTTCGCATCGCATCATCGTCGGTGATTGCGTCGCCGAGATGTCGAAGCTGCAGGCAGGCAGCGTCGACCTGGTGTTCGCCGATCCGCCCTACAATCTGCAGCTCAAGGGCGACCTCAAGCGCCCCGACGAATCCCATGTCGATGCCGTCAACGACGACTGGGACAAGTTCGATTCGTTTGCCGCCTACGACGACTTCACCCGCGCCTGGCTGCTCGCCGCACGCCGCGCCATGAAGCCGTCGGCGACGATCTGGGTGATCGGCTCCTATCACAACATCTTCCGCGTCGGCGCCATCATGCAGGACCTCGGCTTCTGGCTGCTGAACGACATCGTCTGGCGCAAGACCAATCCGATGCCGAATTTCCGCGGCCGCCGCTTCACCAACGCGCACGAAACCATGATCTGGGCCGCGCGTGACGAAAAAGCCAAGGGCTACACGTTCAACTACGAGGCGCTGAAAGCGGCCAACGAGGACGTGCAGGCGCGGTCCGACTGGCTGATCCCGCTCTGCACCGGCGAGGAGCGCCTCAAGGGCGCCGACGGCAAGAAAGTGCATCCGACGCAGAAGCCGGAAGGCCTGCTGGCGCGCGTGCTGCTGTCCTCGTCCAAGCCCGGCGATCTCGTCATCGACCCGTTCAACGGCACCGGCACCACCGGCGCGGTCGCCAAGCGCCTCGGCCGCTCCTATGTCGGCTTCGAGCGCGACAAGACCTACGCCAAGGCGGCCGAGGCGCGCATCGCCAAGGTCGAACCGTTGCCGGAAGAAAGCCTTGCCCCGTTCATGACCGCGCGCGAGGCGCCGCGCGTTGCGTTCTCCGAGCTGATCGAGCGCGGCATGATCATGCCCGGCACCAAGCTGTTCGACGCCAAGAAGAAGTTAGGGGCGCTGGTGCGCGCCGACGGCGCCATCATGCTTGGCGACAAGGTCGGCTCGATCCACCGGATCGGCGCGGTGGCGCAAGGCGCGCAGGCCTGCAACGGCTGGACCTTCTGGCACGTCGAGACCAGGAAGGGCCTCAAGCTGATCGACGAGCTGCGCGCCGAGATCCGCGCGGGAATGGCGGCGGAGTAGCTTTCCCACCGTCATTCCGGGGCTCGCGAAGCGAGAACCCGGAATCCATCGAGCCACGTCCCATGCCGCCCAATGGATTCCGGGCTCGCGCCAAGAGGCGCGCCCCGGAATGACAGCGGCGTGAGTTGAAAGCCGCGCCAACCAGGACTAGATTCGCCCGACTAGCCCCCTCCTGACCGGTTGGGCTCCCATGCGACGACAGTCCGAGACATTGCTGCTGGTGCCGCTGCTGCCGATCTTCCTGATCGGCATGTTTCCGATGTTCCTGATCGCGCTGCTCGGATTCTTCGGCCTGGCGCTGTTCGGCGTGCTCGTGATCTGCGTCGGGCTCGCCAGCAGCAACGAGGCGCACGACAATTTCAACCACGACGTTATCGTCCACGGCTATGCGCGCGGGTCGGAGCGCGCGGCACGGGCCTCCGACATGCATCTCGCCGCGCGGCTCGGCCTGCGGCTGGAGGCCGTGGGCGCGGCCATGGTCCTCGCGGCGGCAATCGGCCTCTGTTACGCCGCCTGATCTGCGTACCGCGCAGACACCGCCCGGCAAACTCGCCGGTTGCTCTCTCGGGCGAGGTTCAGGCAAGACAGGCTCGCCCAACGAGGCCGCGGCCGCGCGGGGCAATATAGACACCGGGGAGATGCTTGATGCTCAAGTTCTATTTCAATGGATCACCGAACCCGACCAAGGTCGCGCTCTATCTCGAAGAATCCGGCCTGCCGTTCGAGCCGGTGAAGATCGACACCCGCAAGGGCGAGCAATTCACGCCGGAATTCCTCAAGATCAATCCGAACGGCAAGGTGCCGGCGATCGACGATGGCGGCACCATCGTGTTCGATTCGAACGCCATCCTGCTCTATCTCGCCGAGAAGACCGGCAAATTCCTCCCCTCCAACCGCGCCGAGCTCTTGTCCTGGCTGATGTTCGTCGCGAGCGGCGTCGGGCCCTTTTCCGGTCAGGCTGTGCACTTCAAGCATTTCGCACCGAAGGACCAGAACCACGACTACGCCCATAACCGCTATCAGTACGAGACCGACCGCCACTACAAGATCCTCGACGCTCACCTGAAGGACCGCCGCTACATGGTCGGCGACAGCTATTCGATCGTCGACATGGCGCTGTGGGGCTGGGCGCGGATGGTGCCGTTCAAGCTCGGCGACGACGCCTTTGCGCGATACCCGAATGTGAAGCGGCTGGTCGACGAGATCTCGGCGCGCCCGGCGGCGGCGCGCGCAGTCGCCCTGAAGGACAAGTTCACCTTCAAGGCCGAGATGGACGACGAAGCGCGAGCCAACATGTTCAAGCACATGACGACCAAGGTGGCTTGATCGCGCCGCTGTTCGAGGCCACGCGCATCCGCGTGGCCTCTTGCTTTCAAGACGTCAGGCGGCGTGGACCGAGCTGAGGAACTTGGCGACTTCCTGCTTCAACCGGTTGCTGTCGGCCGAGAGCGAGCGCGCCGCCGACAACACCTGCGAGGAGGCCGAGCCGGTCTCGGAGGCGCCGCGCTGCACGTCGCCGATGTTGGACGAGACGAGCTGGGTGCCCTGGGCCGCCTGCTGGACGTTGCGGGAGATCTCCTGCGTCGCCGCGCCCTGCTGCTCCACGGCCGCTGCGACCGTCGAGGCGATCTCCGACAGCCGCTCGATGGTGCCGCTGATCTCCCGGATCGAGCCGACCGACTCCTCGGTCGCGGCCTGGATGCCGGAGACCTGCTGGGCGATCTCGCCGGTGGCCCTTGCCGTCTGCTCGGCGAGCGCCTTGACCTCGGTAGCGACCACGGCAAAGCCGCGGCCGGCTTCGCCCGCGCGCGCCGCCTCGATCGTGGCGTTCAGCGCCAAGAGGTTGGTCTGGCCGGCAATGGTGCTGATGAGCTCGACCACGTCGCCGATCCGCGCGGCGGCCTTGGAGAGCGCGCCGACGCGCTCGTTGGTCCGGCTCGCCTGACCGACAGCCTCGGTGGCGATGCGGGCGGATTCCTGCACCTGGCGGGCGATCTCGGAGACCGAGGAGGAGAGCTCCTCGGTCGCAGAGGCGACCGCCTGCACATTGGCCGAGGCCTCCTGCGAAGCGCTGGCGACCTCCGTCGAGAGGTCCTGGGCGCGCGCGGCAGTCGTCGTCAACGTGCCGGCGGAGGCTTCGAGCTCGCCCGATGCCGACGACACCGTGTTGACGATCTCGCCGACGGCCTGCTCGAACTGATCGGCGAGCCTGGCCATGTCTTTCCTGCGGTTCTCGGCCTGCCGCGCCTCGAGTTCGGCCTGCTCGGCGCGCATGCTCTCGGTCTCGATCATGTTGTCCTTGAAGACCTGGATCGCCTTGGCCATGTCGCCGATCTCGTCGGCCCTGCCCCGGCCGGGAATCTCGACCTCGAGATTGCCGCCGGCAAGTCGCCCCATCGCCTGCGTCATCGAGGTCAGCGGACCGACGATGCTGCGGGCGATCAGGAAGGCGACGATGCCTCCGAACAGGATGGCAAGGCCGCCGGCGATCTCCTGCACGGTCGTCGTTCCCGCGATCACGGCCTCGGCGGTGGTGCGCGATGCCTGGTAGTCCTCCTTCAGCGTCGTTTCCGCCACCTTGAGCTTGCCGATGCTGTCGACGATGAGGGGCGCGAGGCTCTTGTGGTAGATCTCGTCCGCTTTAAGCATCGCTGCGGAGGTCGTCTCGAACGCCGTCTTGTAGGTTTCAAGCGAGGTCTTCACCGGCGCCAGCGTGGCGCGCAACGCCGCCGCCTGCGGGCTCTTTTCGAGTGCCCCGAGCCGTTGTAATGCCCTGTCGATGCTCGCCCTGAAGGTCGCAGGGCCCTGCGCATCGCGAAGGGCCAGAAAACGCCAATTTACGATCCTCACGAGCAGGATTCGGGATTCGAGATCGGCGACGAGGGAAGCGGTATCTTCATCGACGGCGGCGCGCGCCACGTCGACGAGCTTGTTCGTCTTGGTGGCCAGGTCCTCGCCACTCGGCAGCAGCGTCGCCTTGCCCGTTCTCGTCTCGTTGACGGCGTCGCCGAGATTGTCACGCAGGCGTCGCATTTTCGCGATCTCGTCGATCAGGCCGTTGTAGAGCGCGCGCCGCTCCTCGGAGAGCGCCCCCTGAGCGCCGACCCGGAGCAGCTCGCTCGCCGCGGTCTCGCGCTCTTGCGCTTCCTTCATTGCGGACTCGTTGCCGTCGTAGACGTAGCGCAAATTGGCCCGCTGAATAGCCTGCAGATGGGCCGATATTTCCAGCACCCGCGCCGTGCTGTCCGAGAGGGCGGATTGTCTTGCGACCTGATCCTGCACGTCCCGCAAATTCCAGACGGCAACCACCGCCATCACGACACCCACCGCCACCAGGGCCATGAAGCCTGCGTACAGGCGTCCCCTGATCCGCAAACGAAATTTCGGCATTCCCACTGTCCACCCAGATGCATGTGAATTAAAGGGGCCGAACGACTCCGGCGATCGTCACGGCCACTCCGACAGCCGCACGCCGCGCCCTGGCGGCCTACGCTGCACCGCGACACAATGGGGGACACTTCTTAATTGAACCTTCAAATTCCTCGCGCGCCCGATCTCGACCCGCACCAAATCTGCCGATTTTGGCGGCAGCTATGCAAAGCCGCATGCGAATCCGCTGTGCCATGCACGCCGATGCATGCTGTTCGTCAGGGGATGCCTATTGGGCGCCGGCCTGCTGCAATTTGCCGAGGGCATTTTCGACCACTTCCAGCGTGTAGGGCTTCTGGACCACCGGCGCGGAGGCCAATGGCTCGGGGATCGGCGCGCGCTCGCCATAGCCGGTCGCGAAGATGAAGGGCACCCCGATCTCCTTTAGCTTCTGCGCCACCTTGATGCTGCTCTCGCTGCCGAGATTGAGATCGAGCAGAGCAAAGCTCGGCCGCGAACGCTCGATCGAGCGCAGTGCCTGGTCGACGGTTGCGGCGGTGTCGACGTGGCGGGCGCCGAGGTCGAGCAGGATGACCTCCGCGGCCATCGCGATGATCAGGTTGTCCTCCACGATCAGGGCCGTGTCGGAAATCCGTGGACGGGCAGATTGCTGCTCCTCGATACGCATGGCGGCTCCCGCGATGGATGGGACGAGCTGGACGAAGTTGGGCGGAATGACGAACTTCGCCTGGACGCCCAGGAGGTCGAAACGGATCTCGGCATCGCCCTTGAGATCGAACGGCACCGACCGCTCGATGATGGTGGTGCCGAAGCCGCGCCGCGACGGCGGCTGCACGGGCGGACCGCCGCTCTCCTTCCACTCGATGACGAGGCTGGAAGACGGGTCGAGGCGCCAGACCACCTCGACACTGCCGGTGGAATCGGCAAGCGCGCCGTACTTGGCGGAATTGGTCATCATCTCATGAACGACGAGCGCCAGCGTCGCGAACGCCTTTGGATCGAGCGCGACGTCCGGACCGCCCATCTTCACCCGGTCTGCGCGCGCACCGAGATAGGCGCCGGCCTCGGACTCGACCAGGGTGCGGAGCGCGACGGGTGCCCAGTTCAGGTTCGTGATCTGGTCGTGGGCGCGCGCGAGGGCCTGGATGCGGCCGCCGAGCACGCTGGCGAACTCCTCGATGCCGGTCGCAGTCTCCTTGCTCTGCGCCACCAGGGCGCGCACGAGGCTCAGGATGTTGCGGACGCGATGATTGAGCTCGGCGATCATCAGTTCCTGCCGCTCCTGTGCCCCGCGGCGCTCGCGCGCGGCGAGGTCGGACAGTTGCAGGATCACCTCCAGCAGCGTGACGCGCAGGCTCTCGGCGATGCGGATATCGGCCGCCGACCACGGCTTCGACTGCCCCGCCACCGTTTCCTGCCATAGCTCGAAGCTCTTGCGCGGGGTCAGACGCGGCCCATGCGGCCCTTCGTCGTAGACCTTGTTGGGATCGGCGGCCCATTTCACCGATCGCGTGACTTCGCGGCGGAAGAAGATCAGGCAATCGCGCGGGGTCCGCGAGATCGGGATGGCGAGAAAGCCCGCCGCGCGGTCACGGAAGGCCTGGCCGGCGGCGTAGACCTGGGCGATCTCGGCGCTGGCGAAGATCCGGCCCGGCGAAGTCCGGTTGATGAAGGCGACGAGATCCTTCACCTCGTCTTCGGTCGGGGTCTCCCCCTCGAGCGCGATATTGTTGTCGGACCAGACTGCGACGCCGTCGCACTCGATCATCTTGCGATAGTCGCCCAGGAAATCGACGATCGCCCGCCGGCTGTGCTCATGCGAGGCCGCGATCTCGATCAATCGCTCCTGGACCTGATGCGCGCGGGCCTCATAGGCGACGTCGCCCTCGCGCTCGCGGCCTTCCACGATCCACGAGAACATCTGACCGAACAGCTCGGAGGCCGTGCGCTTGTCGAACGAAATGTAACGCGGCGAATAATGGTGGCAGGCAAACAGACCCCACAGCTTGCCGTCGCGCAGGATCGACACCGACATGGAGGCGGCAACGCCCATGTTGCGCAGATATTCGATGTGGATCGGCGACACCGAGCGCAGCACGCTCATCGACAGGTCTAGCAGTCCCGCATTATGCGTGGCCGTGGACATCAGCGCGGCAGGCCGCGCGTCGACGTCGGCGATGATGCGCAGCCAGTTGCGCTGATAGAGCGCGCGCGCCTGCCTTGGGATGTCGGAGGCGGGGTAACGCAGACCGAAAAAGGATTCGAGCCCAGACTCCGCCGTCTCGGCGATCACCTCGCCAGACCCGTCCGGGTGAAACTGATAGACCATGACGCGGTCGAAGCCGGTCAGCACCTTAAGCTGACGCGCCGCCTCGCGCGCAAGATCGGCCATTCCGCGCGTCTTGCGGATCCGTTCGAGCATCAAGCGCACGAGCTCGCCGGAATTGACGCCGGGCTCGTGGACGCTCGGCTCCGCCTCGACGATCAGATAGACGCCGGAGAGATGGATCGAAAGATCAAAGGGTGGCTTGCCGGGCTGCAGCTCGACGCCGAACAGGCGCTCGGTCGCATCCGGACCGCCGAGATGATCGACCCGGCTGCGGATCGTTTCGACCGCCGCCTCGGAGATCACGCCCGACAGCGGCCGCTGCAGCAGGTCGGCAACATCCGTTCCAAGGAAGCTCTCGACGTTGTCCGACGCCATGCAGATCGTGAAATCCGAGAGCACGGCCAGCAGGAAGCCAAACGGCTGCACGCTGCCAGGAATGTGGATCGGCTCGCGATCGCAATTGGTGAGATTGACGGCCTGGTTCATGACCGGTCCGCCGCCTGCTCGAATGCGGCGAAGGCGATGTGGGCCGCCGCGATCGCCTCGTCTTCGTCCCAACGCTCGTCGATTGCAAGCTTCGCCAGGAAACTTTGCCAAAACCGCCTGCCGGTGCCGTGACTGAGATAGGCGACAGCTTCGCGGAGGCGCGGATTGCCGGAATCCGCGACCATCTTCAGCAGGAATTTTGCCCCGAGACGGGAGCCTTCGAGCACATACATCGTGCCCAGCACGCCGCTGCGCGTCAATGGGGACACGGACACCAGCCTCGGCACCGCGCTGCCGAGGCGCTCGAGATCAGCCAGGATTGCCACGCTTCGCGACCGCTCCGGCCAGTCCGGGAAAGCCCTGCTGACGTCGGCCTCGACGAGTGCCGTCTCGAGCGGCAGCAAGGCGCCGGCGCTGGCTTGCAGAAAGCGCCGATAGCCGGAGAGCTCGGTCAGATCGAACGCCGACAGCTGCGCGTCGAGGTCGCGGTGCGCGGCCGACGTTGCGTCTCTTAGTCGTTCGCGCAGTCCGGAGAAGCTGCGGCCTCCCTGCGTTGAAACGTCCGAAGCCCCAGCCAGCATGAAATTCCCGAGAACGCAGGTTGCCGCGGGCGCGACGCGCCCGGCAACCGAGGGAACGCCGGCGGCACGCAATAGTTCCGCCGGCCTTGGCACTGCGAGAGGCGAGACATCGGGGGTCCACTCCGTTCATTTCCGCCGAACCGGCTTTCTGAGCTCGTGCTCGATCTCGCTCCGGGACATCCCGAAATCCTGAAGCTCGCGTTCGGTCATGGCCGCGAGCTGGCAGCGGACCCGAGACCGCGCGCGCCGCGCCTGCAGGAGTTCCAGCAGCGCCCGGCAGGCCCGCACAAACATCGCGGGCCGTGACGAACAGGAGCGGCCGGTGGACGCGACCTCGTCCAAGCCGTTAGCCCGCGGCCCTCGCGGGGGCTTGCGGAAACGGGCCGAGCGCCTTCTCGGTCAGCATGGAGTCGCAGTACTCGCGAATCTCCTTGATCCTGCCGTCCTCCAGACGAAACACGAGGCAATAATCGTTGTCGTAACGCACGCCCTCGGGCGTGACGTTATCGCCCTTGGCTTCGACCACCACGATGTCGTCATCGGCGATGAAGCGATGGGCGACGGTACGCGTGCGGTCGCGCAAGCGCGTGCGGACATAACCGTGCAGATCCTTGAGGATCGCCTCCTTGCCGGCAAAGGTGCGCGACCAGGAATATTGCCCGGTGACGACCCATTTGGCGTCGTCGGCGAGACTTGCGCTGAACAGGGCGCGGTCGCGCGCGGCGGGATCGGGATTGGCGGCCGCGGCAAAGATATCCTGCAGCAGTTTCTTGTTGGCGCTCGCGTTCATGGCGGCATCTCCTCGTGGTGACAACGCCGAGATCATCGCCGGGCCAACGTCATTCTTCAAATCGATATGAAATATGATATCTATTCACCTCATGAATTTGAAAACGCTCGACCTCAACCTGTTGACCGCGCTCGACGCATTGCTCCGCGAAGCCAATGTCAGCCGCGCGGCCCTGAGGATTGGCCTGTCACAGCCGGCCACGAGCCACGCATTGCAGCGCCTGCGCGACATCTTCGGTGACCCGCTGCTGGTGCGCACGGGCGTACGGATGGAGCTGACGCCGCGGGCCCAGTCGCTGCGTGCGCCGCTGGCGCAGGCGCTCGACCAGGTCCGCGGGCTGTTCGTGCCCGATGACTTCGATGCCGCGCGCAGCGAGCGGCAGTTCCGCCTGATGATGCCGGATCTCGCGGTCGAGCTGTTGATGCCGCCCTTGATGGCGAAAGTGACGCGCCTTGCCCCCAACGTCCGCATCGACGTGGTGCCGTGGCGGGGACCTGCGATCTTCCACGCCGAGTTCGCCCGCACCATCGATCTCGTGATCTCGATCGGCAACGCCTTCAAGGGGTTTCATCGCCAGTTGCTCTACACCGACAGCGACGCGCTGGCGGTGCGGCGCGGCCATCCCGTCGGAGCGAGGCTGAAGCGGCGCGAGGCGTTCCTGGCCGCCCGCCATGTCGGCGTGATCATCCGAGGCAACGCCGAGGATCTCATCGACACCTGGCTGCACAGCAAAGGCGTCGAGCGACATATCTCGCTGGTCGTGCCAGGCTATCTCGAAGCCTTGCACGTTGCCGCGCGCACCGATCTCGTCGCCTTCGTGCCGCGCCGGCTGATCGCCGCGCTGTCGAAGCAGCTCGGCCTCGTCGCGGTGACGCCGCCGTTCGATCCCGGGATCGACGAGCAGTTCATGTTCCACCCGACGCGCGCGCAGATGGACCCCGGTTCGATCTGGCTGAGAAGGCTGATGCTGGAGACGGGGCGGCAGCTGGAGCAAGCCAGGCGGAAACTCCCGTAGCAAGCTCTCGTAGGGTGGGTTAGCCGAAGGCGTAACCCACCACTTTGGCTTCCGCAGCGACAGAAGAGGTGGGTTACGCTGCGCTAACCCACCCCACAACAGCTGCGCTCCTACGCCTTCTGCGCCGCCATCACCTTGCTCACCGCGGGGCGATCGGACATGCGCTTGAAGTGATCGGCGATCTTCGGCGTCGCATTGATGTCGACGCTGTCGCCTTCGAGCCAGGTCGAGAGCGTATAGAGATAGGGATCGCAGATCGTGTACTGATCGCCCATCACCCAGGGTCCCCGAAACATCTTCTGCTCGATCAGCTTGAAGCAAGCGCCCATGGTCTTCGGCACCATCGCCTTCATGTCGGCGAACGAGCTCTCCTCCGTCGCCCAGCGCGCGCCGCGCATCTTGTGGGCGTGGTTGATGTGCACGGTCGAGCAGAGATAGGAGTTGAACGACTGCACCTGGGCAAAGTCGAAGGGATCGTCGAGCGGCGCGAGCTTCGCCTTGGGGAAGGTCTGCGCGAGGTAAGCCAGCATCGCCGGCGTCTCGGTCAGGACGCCGCGGTCGGTGACCAGCGCCGGCACCCGGCCCTTCGGGTTGATGGCGAGATAGTCCGGGCTGTTCTGCTGGTTATCCTTGAAGCTCAGCCGCTCAGCGGTGTAGTCGGCGCCGGCCTCTTCCAGGGTGATGTAGGTGGCGAGCGCGCAGGTGCCGGTGGCGTAGTAGAGCTTGAGCATGTCGGACCTCATGGGGAAAACCGGAGGTTAACGGTCCTCCGCCGCGCCGTCCATAGGCGGCCTGTTCGCAGTTGCCCACGGCCGCCCGGCTGTGCCAAGACGCCTCCATCGGAGGGGTTTTCTCATGACGGTACTCATCGCCGGTGGCGGCATCGGCGGGCTGACGCTTGCGCTCAGCCTGCATCAAATCGGCGTTCCCGTGAAAGTGTTCGAGAGTGTCGCGGAACTGAAGCCGCTCGGGGTCGGCATCAACGTGCTGCCGCATGCGGTGCGCGAGCTGATCGAGCTCGGCCTGCTGGACAAGCTGGACGCCAGCGGTGTGCGGACGCGCGAGCTCGCATATTTCTCCAAGCACGGCAAGCCGATCTGGAGCGAGCCGCGCGGCCTTGAGGCCGGCTACAAATGGCCGCAATTCTCGATCCATCGCGGCACGCTGCAGCAGATCCTGCTCGACACCGCGCTCGAGCGGCTCGGCCGCGACAACATCCTCACCAGCCATCATCTGACCGGCTGGAGCGAGACGGCGGGCGGCGTGCGCGCCGACTTTGTCGACAGGGCGACCGGCAAGGCCGCCGGCACCTACGAGGGCACGATCCTGATCGCCGCCGACGGCATCCATTCCGCCGCACGAGAAAAGCTCTATCCGAACGAAGGCCCGCCGATCTGGAACGGCCGCATCCTCTGGCGCGGCGTCACGCCGGCCAAAGCCTTCCTCACCGGCCGCAGCATGATCATGGCCGGTCACGAGATCCTGAAATTCGTCTGCTATCCGATCTCGAAAGAAGCGGACGCCGACGGCAACCACCTCATCAACTGGGTCGCGGAGCGCCACATGCCGCCGACCTATCAGTGGCGTCGCGAGGACTATAACCGCACGGCGCGGCTCGATGAGTTCCTGCCCTGGTTCGAAAGCTGGCAGTTCGACTGGCTCGACGTGCCCGCCCTGATCAGGAACTGCCCGCACGCTTACGAATATCCGCTGGTCGACCGCGATCCGGTGTCGCAATGGACCTTCGGCCGCGTCACGCTGATGGGCGATGCCGCGCATCCGATGTACCCGATCGGCTCGAACGGCGCCTCGCAGGCGATCCTCGACGCGCGCGTCATCACGCGCGAAATCCTGGCGCACGGTCCGACGCAGGCGGCACTGCTCGCCTATGAGGCCGAGCGGCGGGCCGCAACCACCGACCTCGTCCTGCTCAACCGCAAGAACGGTCCCGAGCAGGTGATGCAGCTGGTCGAGGAGCGCGCGCCTGACGGGTACAAGGTCGTCACCGACGTGCTGTCGCAAAAGGAGCTGGAGGACATCGCCGCGAACTACAAGCGCGTTGCGGGATTTCAGGTCGAGGCGCTGAATGCGAAGCCGCCGATCGTAAGCAAGGACGCGCGGGCGAAGGGGTGAGTTCTTTGCTCAAGGCGAGATGTGCGCGAATACGCCCTCTCCCCTTGCGGGAGAGGGCAGCGACGCAGGTAGAAGCGGACTCACTTGGGTGAGGGGTTCTGTCCGCAGGTAAATCTTTTGCCGTAGAATTCGCTGAGGCAAACCCTCATCCGGCGCTTCGCGCCACCTTCTCCCGCAAGGGGAGAAGGAAGAGCAGTGCGCACCGCCGAACTATTTTCCCACCACCCTCGCCGCCTCCAACAATCGCTCGCTGGCGCTTGCCGTCGCCAGCACCGTGCCGTCCTCTGCCATCAGCTTGGCTTCGACGAAGGCGATGGTCTTGCCGAGCTGCGTGACCTTGGCTTCGCCGGTGATCGGACCGGGCTTTGCGGGTGCCAAAAAATTCACGGTCATGCTGATCGTGGTGGTGTAGAGCCGGCCCTCGCTCATCACCAGCACCGCCGGACCCATGGTGTCGTCGAGCATCGCCGAGAGCATGCCGCCCTGGATGAAGCCCGCGGGGTTGCAGAACTCCGGCTTGCCGTCGAAGCCGAGCTTGATCCAGCCCTCCTCCGGACGGGCATCGAGCAGGCGCCAGCCGAGCAGCTCGGCGCATGGGGGCCTTGGGAAGTTATCGAGCGCGGTCTTGACCATGCGAGATCTCCTTTGCCCCCTGTTAGCGCAAGACTGCTGACAGCCTGCTGTCAGCAGGATGGATGCTAGAGATCCAATCCATGCGCGATGACCTTGCGCATGACGTTGGGCAGCGCCTCATCTGCCAGAGTCGCGATCGGCACCCAACGCATGCCCTCGGGCGCGCGGACCCGGGCCTCGGCCTTGGCCGTGTAGACCACCAGCTCGAGCGGAAAATGCGTGAAGACGTGGGTGACGACGCCCACCTTGCGCTGCCAGCGCGACAGCCCCTTGAGCTGCGGCGCCTGCTGCTTCGCCGTTGCGTCGTCCTGGCCGGCGAGCCAGTCCGAGCACGGCACCTCCGTCATGCCGCCGAGCAACCCCTTTTCGGCCCGCGAGCGAACCAGCAATTCGGCACCGCGCGTGACCACGAAGGCGGCGCCGCGCCTGAGCGTCCCGCTCTTCTTCGGTGCCTTGCGCGGGAACGTCTCCTGGGTGCCCTGCGCGCGTGCCGTGCAGTCCTCTGTGAACGGACACAGCGAGCAGGCCGGCTTCTTCGGCGTGCAGATCGAGGCGCCGAGATCCATCAGCGCCTGCGCGCTGTCGCCGGCGCGAGACTCCGCCAGCAGCGTCGCGGCCAGTTGCTGGATGAGCGGCTTGGCTTGCGGCAGCTCCTCCTCGACCGCGAACAGCCGCGACACCACGCGCTCGATATTGCCGTCGACCGGCATGGTGCGGCGGTCGAACGCGATCGCCGCAATCGCCGCCGCCGTGTAGGGCCCGATCCCCGGCAGCGCGCGCAGCCCCTCCTCGGTATCCGGAAACACGCCGCCATGCTCGCGCGTCACCGCCACGGCGCAGGCATGGAGGTTGCGTGCGCGCGAGTAATAGCCGAGCCCGGCCCACATCCGCAGCACGTCGTCCTGCGAGGCTCGCCCCAGCGCCGTGACATCCGGCCAGCGCGCGACGAATTTTTCGAAATAAGGGCCGACCGCCTTCACGGTGGTCTGCTGGAGCATGATCTCGGAGAGCCAGACGCGGTAAGGATCGGACGCCTCGCCCGGCCCGGCGCGCCAAGGCAGTCGGCGGCGATGGCGATCGTACCATTGCAGGAGCGCGAGCGGGCGAACCGACGACGCCGTACTCTGTTCCTTCTTGCGCGCAGTCGTGGAGAGCATGCACCTTTACTAGAGGAGGATTCCGCCTGTGGCCAGCGCGACCGGACCGTTGCGCCCTATAACGCCTTGCGTTATACACAGACATGATCCAGAGCTTCGCCAACTCCGAGACAGAGTTGATCTGGTCCGGTCGGCGAAGTCGAAAACTGCCGTCCGACATTCAGAATGTGGCTTTGCGAAAGCTGCGCTTGCTAAACCAGGCGCGGGTGTTGGCGGGATCTCAAGGTTCCGCCGGGCAATCGGCTGGAAGCCCTGAAAGCCAACCGCGAAGGTCAGCACTCGATCCGGATCAACGATCAGTGGCGCATCTGTTTTGTGTGCGATGAAGGAGGACCGAGAGATGTCGAAATCGTCGACTACCACTAGGAACGGGTTCCTCCGCAATCCCCATCCCGGCGAGATCCTGCTGGAGGAGTTTTTGAAGCCGATGGAGCTGAGCCAGAACGCGCTGGCGCGGGCCGTTCACGTCCCGCCGCGGCGGATCAACGAGATCGTCCTCGGCAAGCGCGACATCACCGCCGACACTGACCTGCGGCTCGCCCGCTATTTCGGTCTGTCGGAGGGCTTTTTCCTGGGTCTGCAGATGGACTATGATCTGATGCAACGACGGCGCGAGATCGATCGCGACCTCAAGGCGATCCGGCCTCGCGCCGCGGCATAACGGACGGCTCATGTCCAAATCCGGCCCCATCTTCAAGCCCGGCCGCGTCAGCGCCAAACCGCTCGGGATCCTGCTCGACGACGTCTTTGCCGAGGCCTATGCCAAGCAGGGCTTTGCGGCGCGCGAGCTGGTGACGCGGTGGGCGCAGATCGCGGGGCCGGAGATCGCGGCCCATGCCGAGCCGCTCAAGATGCAATGGCCGCGGCCGGTGGAGGGTCAGCCGCAGGAGTCGGCAACCCTGGTGCTGCGGGTCGAGGGGCCGATGGCGCTGGAGATCCAGCATTCGGCCGACGTGATCCTGGAGCGGGTCAACCGCTTCTTCGGCTGGAGCGCGGTCGGCAAGCTGGCCTTCCGCCAGGCACCCCTGTCGCGGCCGCGGGCCCGGAAGCGGCCCGGCCCACCCGACCCCAAGGCCGTCGCCAAGGTGGCGGAGAACCTGACCGAGATCGAAGATGAAGAACTGAAGACCGCGCTGGCGCGCCTCGGGGCCGCCATCAAGCGAAATTGAGCCTCATTCCGCGGCCAAACTGGACCTGTCCGTAGCGCCCGCCATTGCCTCAAACGACGTTTCAAGCTAGCGACAGGCCGTCCGAGCAGGAAACCTTGACCCGTCCTTCGGGCGAACCTTGCCAATCCCGGGAGCCGACCTTGATCATCACCCGCCGCGCCTTCACCACGATGCTGTCGCTGACCGGGCTTGCCGCGTTCGCCGGGCTCTCGCCGCTGCGGTTCATCTCGGACGCCATGATCCCTGAAGCAATGGCGCAGTCGGCCGCCGACGTCGCCAAGCCGGTGTCGCTGCCCGACATGGCGCTCGGCCCGAAGGATGCCGCCGTCACCATCACCGAATACGCCTCGATGACGTGCCCGCACTGCGCCGCCTTCAACGAGCAGGTGTTCCCGAAGATCAAGACGGAATACATCGACACCGGCAAGGTGCGTTACATCTTCCGCGAGTTCCCGCTCGACATCAAAGCCGCCGCCGGCTCGATGCTGTCGCGCTGCATCGCCAAGGACGATGCGCCGAAATACTTCGCGGTCACCGACATGCTGTTCCGCCAGCAGAATGACTGGGTGATGAAGAACACCACCGAGACCCTGACGCGGATCGGCAAGCAGGCCGGCCTCACCCAGCAGCAGGTCGAGGCCTGCCTGAAGGACCAGGCGCTGCTCGACAAGATTGCCGCCGACCAGAAATATGCCAGCGACGTGCTCAAGGTGGATTCGACGCCGACCTTCTTCATCAACGGCGAGAAGATCAAGGGCGACACCTCGTTCGAGGAGTTCGCCAAGAAGATCAACCCGCTGCTGAAGAGCTGATTCGCGCGTCAAGATCCTGATTCGCATCTCGAAAGCCGTATCTTTCCCGGCATAAATCCCTTGGGAAAAGCGGCTTTCGCCGGTTGCCCTCGCGGCGCACCGCGGCCATTGTCCAGCCGCATGAGGCGCCTCGCGCGACTCACCCAGACAGCGACATTGCCTTCCATGGTATTGTCCCGGCAGGGGGATTCGCGCCTGCCAACAGAGATGCGTGCTTATGAAAATCACCCGCCTGCGCCTTCACGGTTTCAAGTCCTTCGTTGAGCCCACGGACTTCGTCATCGAGCCCGGCCTGACCGGCGTTGTCGGCCCCAACGGCTGCGGCAAGTCGAATCTCGTCGAGGCGCTGCGCTGGGCGATGGGCGAGACCTCCTACAAGTCGCTGCGCGCGGCCGACATGGATGCGGTGATCTTCGCCGGCTCCGGCAACCGTCCGGCGCGCAACCATGCCGAAGTGACGATGACGATCGACAATGCCGATCGCACCGCGCCGGCGGCGATGAACGACAGCCAGATCCTGGAAATCTCCCGCCGCATCGAGCGCGAGGCGGGCTCGGTCTACCGCATCAACGGCCGCGACGTGCGGGCCCGCGACGTGCAGATCCTGTTCGCGGACGCCGCCACCGGCGCACGCTCGCCCGCCCTCGTTCACCAGGGCAAGATCGGCGAGATCATCCAGGCCAAGCCCGAGCAGCGCCGCCGCGTGCTGGAAGATGCCGCGGGCGTTGCCGGCCTGCATGCCCGCCGTCACGAGGCCGAGCTGCGGCTGAAGGCGGCCGAAACCAATCTCACCCGCGTCGAGGATGTGATCGGCCAGCTCTCCGGCCAGATGGAAGGCCTGAAGAAGCAGGCCCGCCAGGCCGTGCGCTATCGCGAGGTCGCCGCCAAGGTCCGCAAGGCCGAAGCCACGCTGTTCCACCTGCGCTGGGTCGGTGCCCATGCCGACGTCAACGAATCCGGCCAGACCCACGATCTCGCCGTGCGCGAGATGGCCGAGCGCACCCAGCACCAGGCCGAAGCGGCCCGCATCCAGGCGATCCGCGCCGCCGAGATGCCGGCGCTGCGCGATGCCGAAGCGCGCGCCGCCGCCGGCCTGCAGCGCCTGACCAATGCCCGCGAGCAGCTCGACCGTGAGGAAGAGCGCGCCAAGGAGCGCGTCGCCGAGCTCGAGCGCCGCCTCGCCCAGTTCGAGGGCGACATCTCCCGCGCCCAGCAGCAGACCATGGACGCCGACGTCGCGCTGCAGCGGCTCGACGCCGAAGATGCCGAGCTGAAGGAAGAGATCAAGTCGCGCGTCGAGAAGCGCTCCGGCGTCGACGAGCGCGTTGCCGAGGCCGAGGCGGTGCTGACCGAAACCGAGCAGCGCTTCGCCGAGCTCACCACCGCACTCGCCGACCTCACCGCCAAGCGCAACCAGCTCGAGGCCAACGTCCGCACCCATCGCGACAAGCTCGCCCGGCTCGATCAGGAGATCGCGAACGTCACGGCGGAAGAGCAGAAGCTCACCGAAGCAACCGGCGGCTTCGGCGATCTCGACGAGCTGACCGCGCTGGTCGAGACGGCGGAAGAGACGCTGGCGGCCTCCGAAGCTGCGGCGCAGGCCAGCGAAGCGGCGCATGTCGCGGCACGCCAGACGCTGGAATCCTCACGCTCGCCGCTGGTCGAGGCCGACAAGCGCGTGCAGCGGCTCGAGACCGAGGCGCGCACGATCTCGAAGATCGTCAACGGCGAGACCAAGAATTTGTGGCCGCCGATCATCGACGGCATCACCGTCGACAAGGGCTTTGAAAAGGCGATCGGCGCGGCACTCGGCGACGATCTCGATGCGCCGATCGATCCGTCGGCGCCGATGCGCTGGACCAATGTCGGACACACCGAGGGCGATCCGGAGCTGCCCGAAGGCGCCGTTCCGCTCTCCAACCATGTGCAGGCGCCGGCCGAGCTGGCGCGTCGCCTCGCGCAGATCGGTGTCGTCCCGCGCGAGCGCGGCGCCGAGCTGGTGTCGCAGCTCAAGACCGGCCAGCGGCTAGTCTCGCCTGAGGGCGACGTCTGGCGCTGGGACGGTTTTGTTGCCGCGGCGCATGCCCCGACCGGCGCCGCGCGGCGCCTGGCCGAGCGTGCCCGCCTCGTCGACATCGAGAACGAGCTGGAGCAGGCCCGCATCGACGCGCAGATCAAGCGCCAGGCGCTGGAGAACGCCGAGTCCGAGCTGCAGATGGCGGCCAGCACCGAGGGCGCTAGCCGCGAGGCCTGGCGCGCCGCGCAGCGCGAGCTCAACGTCGCGCGCGAGCGCCACGCCAATGCCGAGCGCGAGATCAGCCGCCATGCCGCGCGCAAGGCGACGCTGTCGGAGGCGCACAGCCGGCTCGCCGCCGATCGCGCCGAAGCCGAGGCCGCCTACGAATACGCCCAGGCCGGCATCGGCGAGCTGCCGTCAAGCGAGGACACCGAAACCCAGCTCGCCGCCGTCCGCAGCGACATCGAAGGCCGCCGCCGCATGGCCGCCCAGGTCCGCGCCGAGGCGCAGGCGCTGGCACGCGAAGCCGAGCTCGCCGATCGCCGCGTGCAGGCGATCCTCGCCGAACGCACCGAGTGGCAGAACCGCAAGGAGAGCGCGGCCTCCCATATCGACACCATCCAGGCCCGCATCGCCGAGCTCACGATCGAGCGCAGCGAGCTCGAAAACGCCCCGGCCGTGTTCGCCGAAAAGCGCAGCGCGCTGATCACCGAGATCGAATACGCCGAGAACGACCGCCGCATGGCCGCCGACGCGCTCGCCACCGCGGAAACCGCGATGGCCGAGACCGACCGAGTCGCCAAGCTGACGCTCGAAGCACTGTCGAGTGCCCGCGAGGCCACCGCCCGCGCCGAGGAGCGCATGGAAGGCGCCCGCCGCCGTCTGGAAGACATCGAGCGCGAGATCCGCGACATGCTCGAGGTCGAGCCGCAGGCCGTCGCCGGCCTTGCCGAGCTCGAGCCCGGCGCCGAACTGCCGCCGCTGCACGAGATCGAGGAGGACCTCGAGAAGATGCGCCGGGACCGCGAGCGCCTCGGCGCCGTCAATCTGCGCGCCGAGGAAGAGCTGCGCGAGGTCGAGACCCAGCACACCGGCCTCGTCACCGAGCGCGACGACCTGGTCGAGGCCATCAAGCGGCTGCGCCAGGGCATCCAGAGCCTCAACAAGGAAGCTCGCGAGCGGCTGCTGACCTCGTTCGACGTCGTCAACGACCACTTCAAGCGCCTGTTCGTCGAGCTGTTCGGCGGCGGCGAAGCCGCGCTGCACCTGATCGAGAGCGACGACCCCTTGGAAGCCGGCCTCGAAATCATCGCCAAGCCGCCGGGCAAGAAGCCGCAGACGCTGTCGCTGCTCTCGGGCGGCGAGCAGGCGCTGACCGCGATGGCACTGATCTTCGCGGTGTTCCTCACCAACCCGTCGCCGATCTGCGTGCTGGACGAAGTCGACGCGCCGCTCGACGACCACAACGTCGAACGGTACTGCAACCTCTTGCACGAAATGACCGGCTCGACCGACACGCGCTTCATCATCATCACGCACAATCCGATCACGATGGCGCGGATGAACCGCCTGTTCGGCGTCACCATGGCCGAGCGCGGCGTGTCGCAGCTGGTGTCGGTGAGCCTCGCCGAGGCCGTGGACATTCTCGACCAGAACGTGGCGTGATCTTGGACCGTCATTCCGGGGCGATGCGCAGCATCGAACCCGGAATCCATGGTACGACCGACGCTGCAGATAAATGGATTCCGGGTTCTCGCTTCGCGAGCCCCGGAATGACGTGGGGTTGCTGATGATCTCCCCCACCCTTCCCGCCGAACTGAAAGCCGCCCTCGACGGCAAGCTGCAGGGCTTCTCTCGCAGCGACGCGGCCCGGCGCTCGCAGAGGATCTCGACTACGTATCGCGCCGGCGGCACCTCCGGCACGATCAAGTCGGACGCAGATGCGCTCGCTTATGCGCTGGCGCGCATGCCCGCGACCTACGCGGCGGTGGCGGCGAGCCTCAATGCGCTCACCGAGATCGCGCCTGATCTCGCCCCCGAAACATTGCTCGACGTCGGCGCCGGTCCGGGCACCGCCAGCTGGGCCGCCGCGGAAGCCTTTCCGTCGCTACAGGATTTTACCCTGCTCGATGCCAACGCCACGCTGAGCCGGCTCGCGCTCGAACTGGCACACGGCAGCTCGCGATTGGCGGAGTGCCGTTATCTGCCCGGCGATGCCGGCGGCAACCTCGCCGAGGTCTCACAGGCCGATTTCGTCATCGCCAGCTACATCATCGGCGAGCTCAGCGAGGCCGATCAGCGCAAGCTGACCGAGGCGATGTGGGCCAAGGCGCGCCACGCGCTGGTGGTGATCGAGCCCGGCACGCCCGCTGGCTATGCCCGCATCCTCGCCCTGCGCCAGCAGCTGATCGCAGCTGGCGCCTTCGTCACCGCGCCCTGCCCGCACGAAAGGCCGTGCCCGCTCATCGCGCCCGACTGGTGCCATTTCAGCCAGCGCCTGCCGCGCTCGCAGGCGCACCGGCAGATCAAGGGCGCCGAGGTGCCGTTCGAGGACGAGCGCTTCATCTACGTCGCCCTGACCCGCACCCCGCCCGCGAGCCGCGCCGCGCGCGTGCTGGCACCGCCGGACGTCGGCAAGGCCGAGATCGCGGCCAAGCTTTGCACGGAGGCTGGGGTTGCGCCGGCAAACGTCCCGCGGCGGGACAAGGCGGCCTATGCCGAGGCCCGGCGCTGGCGCTGGGGCGATGCCGTCATGTCCGAAAGTTAATTTCGCTGGCCGTGCCTGCCTTGAACTCGGGCCGTTCCTGATCCGACCAAGTCTTACCTTCCCTCCGCGCCGGGCTCTCATCCTGCGTTAATTTCGTCTACCCTAGCGCCCGCCTTCTTCCCTCTTCAGGAGTTCTCCATGTCGACCGGCTGGATCGTTCTCGGCGTCATCGTCGTCCTCGCGCTGATCGCTTTCAGCGCCTACAACCGCCTGGTGGCGCTGAGCCAGCGTGTCGGCCAGGCCTTTGCCGACATCGACGTGCAGCTCAAGCAGCGTCACGACCTGATCCCGAACCTGGTCGAGACGGTGAAGGGCTACGCCTCGCACGAGCGCGGCACGCTCGACGACGTCATCAAGGCGCGCAATTCGGCGATGTCGGCACAGGGTCCGGCGCAGGTGTCCGCGGCCGAGAACCAGCTCTCCGGCGCGCTCGGCCGGCTGATCGCGCTGTCGGAGGCCTATCCCGACCTCAAGGCCAACGCCAATTTCCAGCAGCTCGCGTCCGAGCTCTCCGACCTCGAAAACAAGATCGCGGCGAGCCGCCGCTTCTTCAACAACGCGGTGCAGGAATACAATACCGGCATCCAGCAGCTGCCCGCAGCTCTGTTCGCGGGCATGTTCGGCTTCACCAAGAAGGACTTCTTCGATCTCGGCGCCAGCCGCACCGAGGTCGAGACCGTGCCGCAGGTGAAGTTCTGATTTGAGCCGATAGGCCGGCAGGGCATCGCGTCATGGCCGCGTATGGTCTCTACACGCACATCGCCTCGAACAAGCTTCGTTCGATGCTGCTGCTCGCCGGCCTGTTCGCGCTGGTCTATGTGCTGGTCTATGCCGGCGCGCTGGTGGCCGAGGTGTTCATCGACGACAGTGAGACCGCCGCGTACTATCTGAGACACGCCTTCTCGGACCTGCTCAAGGCCGCGCCGATTGCAACGGTCGTGGCGGCGGTCTGGATCGTGATCGCCTATTTCTTTCACCAGTCGATGATCGATGCCGTGACCGGCGGCCACAGCGTCACCCGGCAGGAACAGCCGCGGCTCTACAATCTGCTCGAGAACCTCTGCATCTCGCGCGGCCTCACCATGCCGAAGCTGAAGATCATGGAGAGCCCGGCGCTGAACGCGTTCGCGACCGGCCTCAATCCGCGGCAATATTCCATCACGGTCACCACGGGTCTCCTCGATGCCCTCAACGACAAGGAGATCGAGGCGGTGCTCGGCCACGAGCTGACCCACATCAAGAACGGCGATGTGCAACTGATGGTGGTCGCCGTCATCATCGCCGGCGTGGTCGGCTTCTTCGGCGAATTGTTCTTCCGCCTGTTCACGAATCTGAACTGGAGCTCGGGCGGCTCCTCGTCCTCGTCGTCGCGGTCGTCCTCGTCGTCGAGCGACAGCAAGAGCTCCGGCGGCGGCGCGATCATCGTCATCATCATCGCCATCGTGCTGATCGTGCTGGCCTGGCTGCTGTCGCAGGTGGTGAAGCTCGCACTGTCGCGGTCGCGCGAATATCTCGCCGACGCCGGTTCGGTCGAGCTGACGAAAGACCCCGACGCGATGATCTCGGCGCTGCGCAAGATCGAGGGCCGCGGCGAGCTGCCGGGCGCGACCTCGGCGGTGATGGAGCTCTGCGTCGACAATCCGCGCGAGGGCTTTGCCGACCTGTTCGCGACCCACCCTTCCGTGCAGTCCCGGGTCGACGCGCTGGTCAAGTTCGCCGGCGGGCGCGATCCGGGACCGCTGTCCGAACCGACTGAAGGAACCGATCAACCGGAGGCACAGGCGGGCCAGCTGGCCGCTCCACCCTCGCTGCACGCGATTCCATCGAACGACACTAAGCCGGCCGATGGCCTGCCGAACTCCTCCGGCGCCACAATTGAGATTAGAACGGGTCCCTGGAGCCGTTCTTGACGATCATGCCAACGAAGCGAAGACGTCAGGAGAGGCGGCTAATCCATCCGATCTTCCCGTTACCCCTTACGAAATACCAATCTCCAAGACGCAGCAATATGTTCGCTCCATCCTTGGTGCTCGCAGCAACACCAATCCCAAGATCCTTCCTTGGACCAGAGAACATGGGCAAAGACTTTCCTGCTATCTGAAAGCTCTCGTCCAGCGCCAAGGCGGGTGTGATCTGCTCGGCCTGCTGCAATTGTTTCAGCATATCTGTCAGAGCCGACTCAGACAACGAAGTGGTGTAGGCCATCGCCTGAGCGATGTGCAGGGGCCGTAAAGGATAGGATTCTTCAGTCAGCTTGAGTCTTGAGATCATTTTTGCAAACGTTGCACGATACGACGGGGTGCCACTGTCAGTGAATTTGAGCTCCCGCTCAACGATGCCTTTTGCATAGAGTAGCATTGCTTCGTAGGGTTTCGCACTTCGCCCATTCAAGAAGGCGTCCACGGCCCATTCCGAACCTGAGGCGAAGTCTGCGCCCAACGCAGATCGCGTGCTCGCGTCAGCATCTCCGTCGAGCGACTCTACAATGCGATTGTAGTAAAGCGATATCGCAGCAACGGCGAAGCGCTCAGTCTTGATTGGCGAGTCACGATTCTCGCCAGCGTTGGCCTTCATCCGCTGGAGTTTTAGCTTGAAAAGACGTTCAAGTGCATCAACCGGAAGCAGTTTCACGAAGCGAAGCGCTTCGGCTCTAACAGGCGGTTCATCGGAAGCGACAAACTCGAATATCCGCAGGATATCCCCGTCCTGAAGGTAAGGCAGCGATTTCCTGAAATCACGCTTCTTCGTCCCCTCCAATTGCCAGTAGGTCAGATCACCCGGGATCAGGCTGTTGTTGATGATGGCATTGATCAGAAGTTTTAGGGCTCGGGATTGCTGCTGCGGGAGAGTTCCCGGATTAATACTCGTCGCGATCGGGAGAACATAGCAATTTACGTTGGGCCAGTTCGGATAGATTTGATCCTGACGCACCTTCTTCTCCAGATCATCGCCATTCAAGAAGGCATCGATAAGTGGTCGAATGGTAGCATCAGGCTGACATCCGGGAGCAGCAACGGGCGTGGATTGCGAAACAACCGTATTGCTTGTCTTTGGGGTAGTGATTGGGGGCGCGCTACTGACGCCGCCCGTCCCAGTCGGGGTGAGCACCTCATTGGACGATCGCACCTCCGCCTGCGCGACCTGCCGAGTGGCGGCCTTGCTGTCAGTGGGCGCGGCGGATTTTTTCTTAGTGTAGAATATCTTGAGCGGCCCGGTACGTGGGCCAACGTAGGCCACTTTGCTGCGCACCAATTGTAGCGGCGTGATGACGTTTACCTTGTCGGCAGGACCACTGCCTGTGCTGAATACGCCGGTGAGACAGAGGTTCTTGTAGTCGGCGGCGTCCGAATTCCTGTCAGCCTCGACGAGGGTATCTACATAGCGCTTGTTGAAACTAAGCGCCAATGGTGACCTATCCTGTAGCCAGAATACCAAGTTGCCATTTTCAGCCTGCTCGTCCGGAGCCTGTTGAGCGTGCAAGAAATCAATCTCGCATGTACCCAAAGGCTTGTAGCCCTCCTTCTCCACGCGATACAGCCGAACCGTAATTTTGAAATCATCCTTGTCCTCAAAGTGAAGCCCGATTGTGTTGTTGTTCTTCCTCTGCATCACCACGCCATCTGAATTGATGTCGATCGTCGCAAAGGCCTTTGCTTCGGCGAAGTTCGTTGTTTCAAGCAGCGGCAATTCTGTGATCCGAACCTTCCAGTCGAGACCGCAGGCAGGTTTGAGCGAATAGGCAACCGAGCCTGCCAGCAGTGCCGCCGCGATTCCACCAGCAGCATCCACGGTCCATGGCAAACCAAGGAGCTTAAGCTGGCCGCGGATGCGAAGCGCCCCGCCAAGCGTCAGCCCGCCC
>NZ_JADYVS010000035.1:0-75842 GCF_020194055.1 Bradyrhizobium sp. NBAIM03
GTGTCTAAGAGACAGGCGTCAGCCCGCCCGCCCCGAACAGCAGAGCGTAGGACAGGATCAGCATGGTGTATTCGGCGCACTTGAACATATTCCAGTGCGCGACAAACGCGATGAACAATGCACCGAGGATCACGAGAAATACAGGAAGGAGCACCTGGCGAACTGGACCGTTTTCCCGACGCAGCACTTCGGCATCGGTTGGTTTCCAACCGGGATCGCGTTTTGCGTCCTTTTCGTCGGCAGTGTTGGTTCCTGGACCGCCAGCATCGCTCATGGGCCGCCCCTAAAATTTCTTGTGAAAATTTGAGATTGCCAAATTTATGATGCACACGCAAGGGGCGAGAGGAACCGCCATCTAGCTGATATTTTCACTAGATGCAGGACAGTCTACACAGCCGGATCCGCAGTTTCGGTTGCTAGGTTGAATTCTCCCTTGTTTCTGCCATGTTCGCGCCCAACAGCAGACTCGGGACGTCTTTCGGGACATCGATTTGGGGCCCGGCCGATTGCGACCTCGCGATCGGGGGCGCGCGTTAGGGGACAGCAATGGCAAAGCCGGCAGTGGTTGTGGTGGGCGCGGACAAGGGCGGGGTCGGCAAGACCACGGTATCGCGCACCCTGCTCGATTATTTCTCGGCCAACAACGTGCCGACGCGGGCGTTCGATACGGAGTCGCCGCGCGGAACCCTGAAACGCTTCCACCCCGACATCACCGAGATCGTCGACATGACGACGACGGCCGATCAGATGAAGATCTTCGACACGCTCAACGCTGTCAGCCCTTCGGTCACCGTGATCGACGTCCGCGCCGGCCTGCTTTCGCCGGCGCTGGCCTCGCTGCGCGACATCGGCTTCCTCGACGCCGCCAAGGCCGGCCAGATCACCTTCGCCGTGTTCCACATCCTCGGACCCTCGATCGCCTCGCTGGAGGAGATCGCAGAGACCGCAGGCTTCATGGGGGGCGCGAAATATTTCCTGGTGAAGAACTTCATCAACGACACCCAGTTCTTCCAGTGGGACCAGGCGACCTACAATTCCTACTTCCACCGCATCAAGGACGCGACCGAGCTGACCATCCCCAAGCTCAACGAAATGGCCTATGAGCAGGTCGAGGTCTCCTCCGTCCCGTTCCTGAAATTCGTGGCCAACAAGGGCATCAGCGACGAGGCCGCGAACTATTCCTTCGTGCTGCGCGGTTATGTCCGGCACTGGCTGGCCAATGTCTGGAGCGAATACGACCGCATCCGCCTGACTGACATCGTCGGGTCGAAATCCGCCACCCGCAACAGCGAAAAATAGTTGCGCAAGCCGGGCTGATACGGCTGGATTGGGCGGTGAGTTGGCCTGATATAGCTGGCGATGCCCGCGACACCCGTCTACATCATCTGCTCGCCCCGCCCGCAGGTCGGCAAGACCTTGCTGGCGCGGCTTTTGAGCGAATTCCTGCTGCTCAAGAACGGCAACGTCGCGGCCTTCGACGTCAACCTGAAGGAGCCGTCGCTGCTCGATTACCTGCCGAAGGTGACCGAGACCGCCGACGTGATCGACACCTTCGGCAAGATGCAGCTGATGGACCGCGTCATCGTCGATGACGGACTTGCCAAGGTGATCGACCTCGGCTTCCACGCCTTCGACGAGTTCTTCAAGATGACCGACGAGATCGGCCTGCTGAAGGAGGCGGCGCGGCGCCACGTTGCGCCGATGATCCTGTTCGTCGCCGACACCGACCGCGTCTCGGCCCGCGCCCACGAGATGCTCCGTGGGCGGATCCCGCGGATGAACCTGGTCACGGTGGACAACGAATATGTCGTCCGCGGCGAGCTGCCGCCGGCAATGGGAGGCGGCCGGCTGTTCCGCCTTCCCGCGCTGCCCGGTTTCCTCAAGACCTATATCGACCGGCTGAATTTCTCCTTCACGGGCTATCTGCGCCAGGAGAAGGACTCTTCGACCGAGCTGCACCAATGGACCCGGCGCAACTACATCGCCTTCCGGGAGCTCGAGCTCAGCCTGATATTGCAGCGGTCGTGAAGCATTCGATCGGGAAGCCCGGTGTTCACCTCTCCCCAGCGGGGAGAGGTGAACCGCGTCCTTGGCCCACACACCGCCCCCGAAGCTTGTTCTGCCTCGTTGACGCTCAGTGCCCCTCGAACGACATCAGCGTGCGCACGGGCACGTCCATGGCGCGCAGCTTGGCGGCGCCGCCGAGCTCGGGCAGGTCGACGATGAAGCAGGCGGCAACCACGTTAGCGCCGATCTGGCGCAGCAGCTTGACCGCGCCTTCCGCGGTGCCGCCGGTGGCGATGAGATCGTCGACCAGGATCACGCGCTCGCCGGGTGCGACCGCGTCGACATGCATCTCCATCTCGTCGATGCCGTATTCGAGCGAATAGGCGATGCGCACCGTGGTATGCGGCAGCTTGCCCTTCTTGCGGATCGGCACGAAGCCCGCCGAGAGCTGATGCGCCACCGCGCCGCCGATGATGAAGCCGCGCGCCTCCATGCCGGCGACCTTGTCGATCTTGTTGCCGGCCCAGGGGTTGACGAGCTCGTCCACGGCTCGGCGGAACGCGCGCGCATCCGCGAGCAGGGTGGTGATGTCGCGGAACATGATCCCGGGCTTGGGATAATCCGGGATGGTGCGGACGCTGGCCTTGATGTCGTGGTCAAAAGTCATTCGTGCCTCTCAATTGACCGGCGCATCCAGCCGGAACGCGTTTTCGACAATACGTAGCCCCACCTCGCCGCCGAGCGACATCAGCGATTCCGGATGGAATTGCACGCCGGCGACCGGCAGGGTCTTGTGCTCCAGCGCCATGGCGACGCCGTCCTCGGTGCTGGCGGTGACGCTGAGCACCTCCGGCATGCTGTCGCGCTCGACATAGAGCGAGTGATAGCGTCCGATGACGATCTCGTTCGGCAAATTGCGCATCAGCCGTCCGCCGCGCACCTGCACCCGCGAGGGCCGGCCGTGGGCGGGATGGGTGAGCTGGCCGAGCTCGCCGCCGAAATATTCGCCGATCGCCTGCACGCCGAGGCAGACGCCGAACACCGGCAGCTTCCTCTCGAGCGCCGCATCGATCGTCGCCTTGATCCCGAAATCCTCAGGGCGCCCGGGGCCGGGCGACAGCACCAGCAAGTCCCACCTCTTCTGCTTGAGCATGTCGAGCGCATGCACATAGCGGACCACGGTGACGCTGGCGCCGACCTGGCGGAAATAATCGGCGAGCATGTGCACGAAGCTGTCGTCATGGTCGATCAGCAGCACCTGCTTGCCCGAGCCGGTGGCATCAGGCGCAAAGGTCGAGAGCGGCTTCGGCGGATCGCCGCGCAGCGCCTGGAACAGCGCGGCCGCCTTGACCTGGCACTCGCGGTCTTCTGCGGCGGGGTCTGAATCGAACAGGCAGGTGGCGCCGACGCGCACTTCGGCGAGGCCATCCTTCATGCGGATGGTGCGGATGGTGAGGCCGGTGTTAATGCTGCCGTCGAAATTCACCGCGCCGATCGCGCCGGCATACCAGCGCCGCGGCGAGCGCTCGTGGTCCTCGACGAACTGCATCGCCCACAGCTTTGGCGCGCCGGTGACGGTGACAGCCCAGGCGTGGGTGAGGAAGGCATCGAGCGCATCGAAGCCGGGGCGCAACATGCCCTCGACGTGATCAACGGTGTGGAACAGCTTTGAGTAAGTCTCGATCTGGCGGCGCGCCAGGACCTTGATGGTGCCGGGTACGCAGACGCGCGCCTTGTCGTTGCGGTCGACGTCGGTGCACATGTTGAGCTCGAACTCGTCCTTCTGCGAGTTCAGCAGCTGGCGGATCTGCTCGGCATCGCCGATCGCATCAAGGCCGCGCGCGATCGTGCCCGAGATCGGGCAGGTCTCGACGCGGCGGCCGTCCGAACGCACGAACATTTCGGGCGAAGCCGAGACCAGAAACTCGCCCTCGCCGAGATTCATCAGCGCACCATAGGGCGACGGGTTGATGACGCAGAGGCGCTGGAACACTTCGGCCGGCGAGCGGTCGCAGGGCTCGGCGAACAGCTGGCCGGGCACGGCCTCGAACAGATCGCCGCGGGCAAAGGCGGCGCGCGCTGTCTCGACCGTGGCCTGATATTCGCCCGGCGCGTGATCGGCAAAGCCCTGACGCGGCGTCTTCAGATAGGGGCTGTCGGCGGTCTCGCGCGGCAGGCCTTCGGTCGACTTGCCCTTCCAGGCGAAATCGTAAGAGAGCACGACGCCGCGGCCGGTGGCACGATCATAAGCAAGCAGACGATCGGGCACGTAGAGCACGATGTCTCGCTGGTCGGCCTCGCGCGGGCGCTTCTGCACGAGGTCCTCGATCTGGAAGACGAGGTCGTAGGCAAAGGCGCCGAACAGGCCGAGCAGGCCGTCATCACTGGCGGAGAAGGCGGCGACGAGATCGCGCACCAGCGACATCACGCTGGCACGCCGCGTGCGCTGGTCCTCCTCGACCGGCGCATCACCGCGGATGATGTGGCCGGCAAGGCAGCTCGCCGTTCTCTCGGAGATGACGACACAGGGTTCGCGCAGGACATCGCCGAGGAAGGCGATCAGCACCTCTCCGCGCGCGTTCAGCGCTTCCAGCTTGAAATTGACGCCAACTGTCTCGAGCTTGAGCGGCGGGTCGGAGAAGCCGAGATCGAAGCTCTCGTAGCGGCCGGGCACGGTCGTGCCCGAGGACAGCACCACGCCGCGGCGGCGGTCGAGCAGGTTGATCAGGTCGTCGAGCCGGTTGGCGCCGCCGGTGAACTGCTCGGCCACACGCGTGATCGCAAGCCCCGCGCGGGTCACGTAGTCGCTTCGAGCCGGGAGGGCAAAGACTGTCCTGTTCATGTCGTCCTCTTACGAAACTTGTCGAGGGAACGCCACACAGGACAAACGATCAGGCCGCCGCGCTGTGCTGGCGACCTCAGACGATTTTGGGAAAAGAAATCGCACCGGCCACCTCGTCAGGAGGTGCGCCACCAAAGACGGGCTGGGCGGACGGCGGTGCTCATGGGCGGATAATCACCATGGCGCGGGGGCGCCGTCAAGGGTGCGGCAAGGCGGTAGCCCGGATGGAGCGCAGCGCAATCCGGGGTTCGTCCACAATCGGAAAGTCCCCGGATTCCGCTTCGCTCCATCCGGGCTACGGACTAGAGGCCGCACCGCTTCCAAAGCGCGGCCATGTCTGCATCGGTCGCGTACTCGGCTCGATCGGCCTCGCGGAGCCCCTCAAGAACGGCAGCGCGATGGTCCTCCGGGACCTTGAAGGCCTCACGCTTCGACTGCGCATCGGCTTCAGATTTGTCCTTCACGCCCCTACCCCAGATGCTTCCTGAAAAACTCCGTCGCTCGGCCCCAGGCGAGCTCGGCGGCTTCGCGGTCGTGCACGGCCTGGCGCTGCTCGTTGACGAAGGCGTGCTCGGCGTCATAGCGGAACAGCTCCAGCGACTTGCCGGCGGCCTTCATGGCCTTCTCGAAACCGTTGACCAGCTCCGGCGTGCACCAATCGTCCTTGTTGGCGAAATGGGCCTGCAGCGGGATCTTGACGTCGGCAGGCTTGGCGGCCTGCTCGGGCGGGATGCCGTAGAACACGACGCCCGCCGCGAGCTCCGGGATCTTGGTCGCGCCGATGATGGTCACGGCGCCGCCGAGGCAGAAGCCGGTCAGCCCGACCTTGGCACCGTTGCGCGACAGATATTGCGTGGCGCCGCGCACGGTCTGCGTGGTGGCGTCCATGAAGTCGAGCGAGTTCATCTCCTTGTTGGCGCTGTCCGTGTCGTGATACGGCACCACCTTGCCCTTGTAGAGATCGGGCGCCAGCGCGTCGAAGCCGGCCAGCGCGAAGCGGTCGCACAGGCCCTTGATCTGATCGGACAGGCCCCACCATTCCTGGATCACGACGACGCCCGGCGCATTGCCGCGCCCGGCATTGGCGAGATAGCCCGAGGCGTCCTTACCGTCCGGGCGCTTGAAGGTGATGCTGGTTCCCATGGTGTCCTCCGGTGAGTTTCTGGGGGATCGGTTGGCGGCATTTTGGCGGGTGGGAGGGCGATAGGCAATCGTGCCGAGCAACACACTCTCGTGCCCGGATGAAATGCAGCGCGCCCCTGGCGATGCGCAAATCGTTTGCGGCGATGCATTGCTGATCCGGGGCCCAGCCCCACGCATCCAGTGTCCCGGCTCGCGCGCTTCGCGCGTCCGGGACACGGGACCAACAAAAAAGCCCCCGTACGGGGGCTTTTGCATTCTCGTCTTTCGCCGCTCAGTGCGAGTCGGCCCAGACCTTCTTCTTGGTGAAGTACATCAGGCCCGCGAAGACGATCAGGAACACGAAGACCTGGAAGCCGAGGCGCTTGCGCGCTTCCATGTGCGGCTCGGCGGTCCACATCAGGAAGGTGGTGACGTCCTTGGAGTACTGCGCGACGGTAGTCGGCGAGCCGTCGTCATAGGTCACCTGGCCGTCGCTGATCGGCTTCGGCATCTTGATGGCGTGGCCCGGGAAGTACTTGTTGTAGTACGAGCCCTCCGGGAGGGTGACGCCCTCCGGCACCTTGTCCTCATAGCCTTGGAGCAATGCGGCGACGTAGTCAGGCCCCTGCTCCTGGTACTGGGTGAAGACGTCGAAGATGAACCAGGGGAAGCCGCGCTTGTAGGAGCGCGCCTTGGTGATCAGGGACAGGTCCGGCGGCGCCGCACCGCCGTTCGCGGCACGCGCGGCCTGCTCGTTCGCGAACGGCGACGGGAAATAGTCCGCCGGCCGGCCCGGACGCTCGAACATATCCCCCGCATCGTTCGGGCCGTCCTTGACCTTGTACTCGGATGCAAACGCCGCGGCTTGCGCCACCGAATAGCCGGGCCCGCCGGGCTCGGCGAGGTTACGGAAGGCGACGAAGGACAGGCCGTGGCAACTGGCGCAGACCTCCTTGTAGACCTTGAGGCCGCGCTGCAGCGCGCCGCGATCGAACTTACCGAAAGGGCCCGAGAACGACCATGTGTTGCCTGGCGGCTTATCGCTGCCTTCGGCTGCTTTCGCGCTGTCGATCGAGCCCGCGAACAGCGAGCCGGCGAGCGCCAGCACGATCGCGGTCGAGACCATCGGCGTCGACCGGCTGCCGGTCTTGGCCAGCACGGCATCCGAGATCGAGTTCGGCACCGGCCGCGGCTTCTCGATGCGCGCGAGCAGCGGCAGCACGATCAGGAAGTAGGCGAAATAGCAGAACGTCAGGATGCGGCCGGCGATGACGTAGATGCCTTCCGGCGGCTGTGCGCCGAGATAGCCGAGCAGGATGCAGACCGCGACGAAGATCCAGAAGAACTGCTTGGCGAGCGGTCGGTACTTCGAGGACCTGGTCTTGGCGGTGTCGAGCCAGGGCAGGAAGCACAGGATGATGATCGCCCCGAACATCGCGATGACGCCCGCGAGCTTGTCGGGAATCGAGCGCAGGATCGCGTAGAACGGCAGGTAATACCATTCCGGCACGATGTGCGGCGGCGTCACGCCCGGGTTCGCGGGAATGTAGTTGTCGGCGTCGCCGAGATAGTTCGGCATGTAGAAGATGAACCAAGCGTACAGCAGCAGGAAGCAGGCGACGCCGAACATGTCCTTGATGGTCGCATGCGGCGTGAACGGCACCGTGTCCTTTTCCGTCTTCGGCTCGACGCCATCAGGGTTGTTCTGGCCAGCGACGTGCAGCGCCCAGACGTGGAGCACGACGACGCCTGCGATCACGAACGGCAAGAGATAGTGCAGCGAGAAGAAGCGGTTCAGCGTCGGGTTGCCGACTGCATAGCCGCCCCAGAGCAGCGTCACGATGCTCTCGCCGACATAGGGAACGGCCGAGAACAAATTGGTGATGACGGTGGCGCCCCAGAAGCTCATCTGGCCCCAGGGCAGCACGTAGCCCATGAAGCCGGTCGCCATCATCAGGAGGTAGATGATGACGCCGAGGATCCACAGCACCTCACGCGGCTCCTTGTACGACCCGTAGTACAGACCGCGGAACATGTGGACGTAGACGGCGACGAAGAACATCGAGGCGCCGACCGCGTGCATGTTGCGCAGCAGCCAGCCGTAGTTCACGTCACGGACGATCAGCTCGACCGACTTGAAGGCGAGATCGGCGTTTGGCGTGTAGTGCATCGCCAGGATCACGCCGGTCAGGATCTGCATTCCGAGCATGAAGGAAAGAATGGCGCCGAAGGTCCACCAATAGTTCAGGTTGCGCGGGGTGGGATAGGCGACGAAGGAGGAATGGATGAGACCAAAAATCGGCAGGCGCCGCTCGATCCATTGCAGGGCCGGATTGCTCGGCTGGTAGTCGGATGGTCCGCTCATGATGCGATCCTGAGGAAATAGTACGACGAGACGGCGCGAAGCTTCGGACTTGAGTCCGAAGCTCAGCCGATCTGGATTTTGGTGTCGGAAACGAACTGGTACGGCGGCACGGCCAGGTTCGTGGGCGCTGGGCCCTGGCGGATGCGGCCGGACGTATCGTAGACCGAACCATGGCAGGGGCAGAAGAACCCGTCGTAGCTGCCTTCATGAGCGATCGGGATACAGCCGAGATGGGTGCAGATGCCGATCACGACCAGCCACTGCTCGTGGCCCGACTTGACCCGGGCCTCGTCGGTCTGCGGATCCGGCAGGCTCGCCACGTTGACGGCGCGCGCCTCGTCGATCTGCTTCTTGGTGCGGTGGCTGATGTAGATCGGCTTGCCGCGCCAGAACA
The DNA here is from genome assembly GCF_020194055.1 of Bradyrhizobium sp. NBAIM03. NCBI lineage: Bacteria > Pseudomonadati > Pseudomonadota > Alphaproteobacteria > Hyphomicrobiales > Nitrobacteraceae > Bradyrhizobium > Bradyrhizobium sp. NBAIM03. The sequence goes on from NZ_JADYVS010000035.1 coordinate 8,731, forward strand.
CCTTGATGTCCTGGCCTTCCGCGATCGGGCTGAGATCGACCTCGATCGGCGCACCGGCGGCGATGGTCGAGGCATCCGGATTCATTTGGGAGATGAAGGGCCAGAGCGCAGCCGCGCCCCCTACTGCTGCAAATGCCCCTGTTGCAACGAATAAGAAATCACGGCGTGTCGGATGGTCCGCCGAAGACGCTGTCGTCACGATTCCAACCCTTTCTTCTTGCGCTACCGGTGGAACCGCTCCGAGGGGCGCCCAAGAGGTCCCCGGAAAGGCTGCCGGCACCCGCGGCCCCCCGCGGCGGCAGAACTTGGCTTGTTCACCTCTAAACGGGTGAAACAGCAGTCCAGAATCGTTCTATTGGCACCCTTGCCGGGCGAGCGCAAGCCCGCTAACGGCGTGGGAGCGTGCAATGCACGAATTCCCGGGCGGGCGATGTTTTATTGAGACATTTTGCGCCCGCAAGCCAACTCGCCGCCGCCCATGCAGATCGCACTTTTCCAGCCCGACATCCCCCAGAACACCGGCACGATTCTTCGCCTCTGCGCCTGCCTGGGGCTCGATGCCCATATCATCGAACCGGCGGGCTTCCCCATCTCGGACCGCCTGTTCCGCCGGGCGGGAATGGACTACCTCGACCATGTCAGGCTGGCCCGCCACGTCTCCTGGGCGACATTCGAGGACTGGCGTGCAAGCCAGGGCCACCGGCTGCTGCTGTTCACCACCAAGGCCGCCACCGACTACCGCGATTTTCATTACCAGAGCTCGGACATCCTGCTATTCGGGCGCGAGAGCGCCGGCGTCACCGACGCAGTGGTCGAGGCGGCCGATGCGCGTCTGGTGATCCCGATCAAGGCGGGGCTGCGGTCGCTCAATGTGGCCATGAGCGTAGCCATGGCCGCCGGCGAGGCGCTGCGGCAGACCCGGAACCCGCAAGGTTTGACAGGTTGAGGAGAGAGGCTTGAGTTACGCGGTCAAGGAGATCTTCCTGACCCTGCAAGGCGAAGGCGCCCATGCCGGGCGCGCGTCGGTGTTCTGCCGCTTTGCCGGCTGCAACCTCTGGAGCGGGCGGGAGGCCGACCGCGCGGATGCGACCTGCAAGTTCTGCGACACGGATTTCGTTGGCACCGACGGCACGCTCGGCGGGCGCTATGGCTCGGCTGCGGAACTCGCCGATACCATCGCCGCGCAATGGACGGCGGCTGCCGCCAATCGCTACGTCGTGCTGACCGGCGGGGAGCCGCTGCTCCAGGTCGACGCCGCGCTGATCGAGGCGCTGCACGAAAGAGGCTTCGAGATCGGCGTCGAGACCAACGGCACGATCGCAGCTCCTGATGGGCTCGACTGGATCTGCGTTAGCCCCAAGGGCGGCAGCGACCTGGTCCTGCGCCAGGGCCACGAGCTGAAGCTGGTCTATCCCCAGGCCTTGGCGATGCCCGAAGCATTTGAGGATCTCGCCTTCGAGCGCTTCTCGCTGCAGCCGATGGACGGGCCTGAGGTCATCGAGAACACCGCGCGCGCGATCGATTATTGCCTGCACCATCCGCAATGGCGGCTCAGCGTGCAGACCCACAAATCGCTCGGCATCAGATAGGACGCGACCCGCGAATGCAGATGGACGTCACGACGATCGAACACCGCAAGGCCCGCGCCCGCGCCTGGTTCGAGCGCTTGCGCGACGACATCTGCGCGAGCTTCGAGCGGCTCGAGGACGACGCGCCGCAAAGCCTCTATCCGGGCGAGGTCGGCCGCTTCAAGCGCACGCTTTGGCAGCGCACCGACCATTCCGGCGCGGCCGGCGGCGGCGGCGTGATGTCGATGATGCATGGCCGGCTGTTCGAGAAGGTCGGCGTGCACTGTTCGACGGTGCACGGCGAGTTCGCACCCGAATTCCGGGCCCAGATCCCCGGCGCGGCGGAGGATCCAAAATTCTGGGCCTCCGGCATCTCGCTGATCGCGCATATGCGCAATCCGAACGTCCCCGCCGTGCACATGAACACGCGCTTCGTCGTCACCACGAAGGCCTGGTTCGGCGGCGGCGCCGACCTGACGCCGGTGCTGGAGCGAAGGCGGACGCAGGACGATCCCGACAGCATCGCCTTCCATGCCGCGATGAAACAGGCCTGCGTGCAGCCGAGCGGTGTTGCCGACTACGACAAGTACAAGAAATGGTGCGACGAGTATTTCTACCTGCCGCACCGGAAAGAGGCGCGCGGCATCGGCGGCATCTTCTACGACTGGCACGACAGCGGCGACTGGGACGCCGACCTCGCCTTCACCCAGGACGTCGGCCGCGCCTTCCTGAAGATCTATCCCGAGATCGTGCGGCGCAACTTCGCGAGCACCTGGACGCCTGCGGACCGCGAGGAGCAATTGATCCGCCGCGGCCGCTACGTCGAGTTCAACCTGCTCTACGACCGCGGCACCATCTTCGGACTGAAGACCGGCGGCAACGTGGACTCCATCCTGTCGTCGCTGCCGCCCGAGGTGAAGTGGCCATGAACGCCGTGCTGCCGCCGCTGCCCCGCGCCATGCTGATCGACATGGACGACACCATCCTGTCGGCCTATGGCCGGCCCGAGATCGCCTGGAACACGATCACGGCCGAATTCGCCGAGGAGCTCGCCCCGCTGCCACCGCCGATGGTCGCGACCGCAGTGCTGGCCTTCGCGCGAAACTTCTGGGCCAATGCCGAACCGGCGTGGCGGATGAAGCTCGCCGAGGCGCGGCACCTGACCGTGAAGGGCGGCTTCGCCGCGCTCGCGGCCGCAGGCCACCGCGCCCTGCCCGATGACCTCGCCATTCGCCTCGCCGACCGCTTCACCGCCTATCGCGAGGAGGAGATGTTCGTCTTTCCCGGCGCGCACGAGGCGATCGACCAGTTCAAGGCGCTTGGCATCAAGCTCGCGCTGGTCACCAACGGCGCCGCCGACATGCAGCGCGCCAAGGTCGAACGCTTCGAGCTGGCGCACCGCTTCGACCACATCCAGATCGAGGGCGAGCACGGCTTCGGCAAGCCCGAGGAGCGCGCCTATCTGCACGCGATGCAGGCGCTCGGCGTCACCGCTGAGGACACCTGGATGATCGGCGACAATCTGGAATGGGAAGTGGTGACGCCGCAGCGCCTCGGCATCTATGCGATCTGGATGGACGTGCATGGCGAGGGCCTGCCCGAGGGCTCGACGGTCAGGCCCGACCGCATCATCCGCTCGCTCGGCGAACTGCTGCCGGACCGGCCGTAATCAGCCGGTCAAAACAAGACTCGAAAAACAACCCCATGCACAGTAGCGCGCTGCTGTAAAATCAAGGACTTGCGGATTTTACGAAAAATTTCTGACCCGTCGGGCAAAACAGGGGTATTGTGGCATCGTCGCGAGGGTTGCCATCGACCCTAGAGCGCGATGCGATGAGGATGAATCGTCATCGCGCTCTAGCTTATTGTTTGAGCATGATCTTTTCGGAAAACCGCTACGCACTTTTCCGGATCATGCTCTTGTCCCTCCCGCGAGAGGCTCGAGCACGCCCAAGGCAACCTATTCCACGGTGATATTGCCGGTCTCAATGACCCGCTTCCAGCGGGCCAACTCAGAGACCAGAAACTCCTGGAATTGCTCCGGGGTGTTAGCCACGATTTCGAGGCCGATATCCTCCATTCGTTTGCGTACGTCCGGTGCCTTCAGCGCCGCGACGATCTCGCCATGCAATTTTGCTTTCACATCGGCAGGAAGCCCCTTCGGAGCAGCCACCGCCTGCCACGAAAAGACGTCGACACCATCGATCCCAAGTTCCTTCAAGGTGGGCACTTCGGGCAAAAGACGGGATCTGGCATCACCGGTGATGGCGAGAACCTTGAGCTGCTTGGATTGAATTTGCCCGATGACGGCGTTGATGTTTTGAAACGATACGTTGACATGCCCCGCGAGGAGATCACTCACAGCGGGCGCCCCGCCGCGATACGGCACATGGAGACCGGTCGTCCCAGTGCGCTGCCAGAACAGCGCCGCCGTGAGATGATCGGACGAACCCGCACCCGAGCTTGCAAAAGTGATCTTGCCGGGGGCCTTCTTCAGTTGCTCCACCAATTCGGCGACGGTGTTTGCCGGAAAGTTCAAGTTGGCGACCAGGACGTTCGGTGCGCGCACGGCGACCGTCAAAAGGTCGAAGTCCTTCAGAGGATCATACTTCAGATTAGGCTGAAGAAATGGATTCGTCGCATAGACACCGATCGAGCCGACGAGAATGGTGTATCCGTCCGCTGGCGCCCGGGCCACCGCCGTTGCTCCAAGAGCGCCCGTTGCGCCGGAGCGGTTTTCGACGACCACCGGCTGCCCCAGCGTATCGGAGACCTTCTGTCCGATTGCGCGCGCGACCATGTCGGACGAGCCTCCCGCCGGGAATGGAACGATAAAGGTGATATTCCTTTCCGGCCAGGCCGCGTATGCCATCGAGGTTGCGGCAAGAAGCAGGATGCCAGCTGCACCAAATCGAATCTTCGATAAAAAAGTAGCATTGCCCATTGTCGATCCTCCGTTGCGACATTTTTCTGAGGGCCTATTTTACGTGCACATGCCATCCCGATTGATGCTCAGATTGTATTGATTGATCCACTATTTATCACAGGCGCTTTGTCGCGGTGAAATCGCCGGCGTGCAAACCTGCCGAGGGGTGGCGCTTCGCTCTTCCAAGCGTTGTCGAGTTTTGCCTACGCGTTGTCTCAACTCCCACGCTTCACCTTGAGCGTCAGCAGCGGCTTGCCTTTCTCGGCGATGTAGGTCGCGAGCTCCGCCGCGTTGCGGGCGCAAACGCGGTCTTTCACGCCCCAATCATTGCGCAGCGTATCTCGCGGTCAACGAATGACCGTGCAAGCTGCCGGAGAACACCACGATCGCCTTTGGCGACAGCTCGGCTTGCAGCTTTCCCGTCATCATGTTGGGATTGGCCGGCGCAAGCGGAACGGTGACCGTCTTGCCGCCATCCTGAATCGTTGCGCGTCCCCGCATATCCTTCGTCGACAGCGGCGATCCATCGTCATCCCCAACGTAAAAGACGATGTCCGTCCCCTTACTGACGAATTCGATCGGATGCCCTTGCGACTTGACGATAGGGCCGCCGTTGCTGCCCTTCGTCTGCGCCGCGGCAACATCCAGCGTCACGATCATCACAGCCGTCATGGCGAGGCCGATATAAGTTCTCATTGCAGGCTCCTCGGTGGTTGTCCGCGCGCATCAATAGGCTTCCGCGGGGGTGAACGTTGCGGCGTGCCCGGCCACCAGCCGCTGCAGCGGCTGTTTGCCGAACATCAGAAACAGAATCGGGGTCACGATTGTGTCGAGGACCGTGGCGCTGAGCAGGCCGCCGAAGATCGTCACGGCCACCGGGTGCAGGATTTCCCGACCCGGCTCGTCCGCGCCGATCAAGAGCGGCGTGAGGGCTAGTCCTGCGCAAAGCGCCGTCATCAGCACCGGACTGAGGCGCTCCATGCTGCCGCGAATGACCAGCCCGGCCCCGAAACGCTCGCCTTCGTGGATGGCGAGATTGATGTAGTGCGAGATCTTCAAGATCCCGTTGCGCGCCGAGATGCCGGCCAGCGTGATGAAACCGATCATCGATGCCACCGACAAGGGCTGCCCGGAGATCTTCAGCGCGGCGACGCTGCCGATCAGGGCGAGCGGAATACCTCCCATGATGATCAGCGCCAGTGCGATCGACCGGTAGCGGCTGTAGAGGACGACGAAGATCATCGCCATGGAGGCCAGCGACAGAATGCCGATGCGCCAGGTCGCCTCCTGCTGGGCCTGGAACGCGCCTTCGAGGCTGGTCGTGTAACCTTGCGGGAAGTCGAGCTCGCGAACCGACCTCTGAATGTCGGCAGCGATATCGGCGATGTCGCGGCGTCCGTCCCCGTTGCCGTACACGACGATCCTGCGCTGGGTCCCCTCCCGCTGAATCTGGTTCGGCCCGTCTGTCTCGACGATATCGGCCAAAGCGCTCAGCGGGACGAACTCCGAGCCGGTCGGGATGAGCAAATTGTGCAGTCCCGTGGTCGAACGGTCTTGCTCCGACAGGCGCATCACGACGTCGAAACGGCGATTGCCGTCGACGATCTGGGAGACCTTCCGGCCATTGGACAGCGCGTCGAGTGCCTGGGTGACCGCAGCCGGCGTCAGGCCGTGAAGCGCGGCGCGAGCATGGTCGATTTGAACCCGCACTTGCGGAATCAGCACCTGCTTCTCGACCTGGAGATCGACCAGACCCGGGATCGTCGACAGACGCTGGCGCACCGTTTCGGACAGCCGCCGCAACATCTCGATGTCCTGGCCGAAGATCTTGAGCACGATCTGGGCACGAATACCGGACTGGAGATGATCGAGGCGGTGGCTGATCGGCTGTCCGATGGCCACCGACGCCGGCAGCGCGGACAGGGCTTCCCGGATGCTGGCATAGATGTCCGCCTTCTGGCGCTTGGACGGTGTGAGATCGACATCGACCTCGCTGTAGTGCACGCCTTCGGCGTGTTCATCCAGTTCGGCGCGGCCGGTGCGCCGTCCGACCGATTTCACCTCGGGCACCTTTGCGAGCAACTGCTCCGCCAATAGGCCAAGACGGTTGGATTCCGCGAGCGAAATGCCTGGATTGTACTGCAGCGACAGGACCAGCGTCCCCTCGTTGAAAGGAGGAAGAAAGCTGCGGGGCATCTGGCTCGCGGCATAGCCTGCCACCGCGACCGCAGCGGCGACGAAGACCAGCACCAAACCCTGCCGCTGGAAGGCCCAGCCGAGCACCCGCCGATTGGCCTGCTTCAGCTTCGTGACGACAAAGCTCTCGCGGTCACCTGAATGAGCTCGTCCCGAAAGCAGATAGTAGGACAGCACCGGCGTCACCGTGATCGAGGTCAGCAGCGAAGCCAGAATCGAGACCACATAGGCGACGCCAAGCGGCGTGAACAGCCGCCCTTCGATTCCCGGAAGGGCGAACAGCGGCACAAAGACGAGAACGATGATCATCGTTGCATAGACGATGCTGGAACGAACCTCCTGGCTCGCGCCGGAGATCACGTCGAGAACAGGGCGCGGGGTGCTCGACGCAGCGTTCTCCCGCAGGCGCCGCAGGATGTTTTCGACGTCCACGACGGCATCGTCGACCAGCTCACCGATCGCGATGGCGAGGCCGCCCAGCGTCATGGTGTTGATCGTGAGGCCGAAGGCGCGAAACACCAGGACCGTCACCAGGATCGATATTGGAATGGCCGTCAGCGACACGAACGCGGCGCGACCGTTCATCAGGAAGACGAACAGGACTATTGCGACGACGATCGCGGCCTCGATCAGGACGCGCTCGACATTGCCGATCGAGGTCTCGATGAAGGTGGCCTGCCGGAACTGCACGTTGGTGACGCTGATGCCCCCGCGCATAGTGCGTTGCAGCTCCCGCAGCGTTGATTCAACATTGCGCGTCAGTGCTACGGTATCCGCAGCCGGTTGCTTCATGACGCTGACGATGACGGCGGGCTTGCCGTTATATCCTGCGTCACCGCGCTTGGTCCGCGCGGCAAAATCCACAGAGGCAATCTGCTTCAGCAGGATCGGCTGCTCTCCGCGGTTGACGACGACGGTGTTGCGGAGGTCCTCGATACGCCTGGTGAGACCGACATTGCGGATCAGATATTCGCGGCCATGCTGGTCGACGAAGCCGCCGCCGCTGTTGGTGCCGAACCTTGCGACCGCCTGCTCGATCTGATCATGGGTGACGCCGAGTGCCTGCATGGTGGCGACGTTCGGCGTCACGCGATATTGGCGGACCTCGCCGCCGATGGGTATCACCTGGGCGACGCCGGGAATGGCGAGGAGTTGCGGTCGGACGACGAAGTCGGCGATCTCGCGCACGTCCATGGGTGAAGCCGTGCCATCGCTCGTCAGCGCGATCAGCATGATCTCGCCCATGATCGAGGTCACCGGGCCCATCTGGGGATTGACCGCGGACGGCAATTGCTCGCGGATCAGCGCCAGCCGCTCGGAGACGAATTGCCGGGCGCGGTAGATTTCGACGCCCCAGTCGAACTCGACATAGACGACCGACAGACCAACGCCCGAGACCGAGCGCACGCGAATGACGCCGGGCATGCCGTTCATCGACGTCTCGATCGGGAACGTCACCAGCTGTTCGACCTCCTGGGGCGCCAGTCCCTCTGCCTCGGTCAGGATGTTGACGGTCGGGCGGTTGATGTCAGGCAGGACGTCGACCGAAACGCTCGGCAGGACGAACAGGCCGTAGCCGACCAGGACGGCGGCGACCACCAGCACGAACAGGCGATTGCGCAAGCTTGTGTGGACGATGAGCTTGAACATGGTCGGCTACCGGATCTGGTTGATGAGGTCGGTGCCGCGAACGACGACATGTTCGCCTTCGTTGATACCGGCGGCCACGATCACGCGGGCTGCGTCTACCTGCACCACGCGAACCGGCCTCGGCTCGAAGCGCTCGGGCTCCGTGTGTAGCCAAACGATATTCTCACCGTTGCCGCTTCGAACGACGGCATTGCGCGGCACGACCAGGCCAGACACGGGCGCTCCGGCCTGGACCATCACATTCAACGGCTGACCGATGTTGAGACCTGCTGGTGGCTCCGGAATGGCGAACTGAACCACGGACGCATGCTGGCGCAGCGCCCGGCTCGTCCCGACGAAGCTCAGCGCAATCTGCTGCCCGTTCGGAGCCATTGCCGTTGCGGCTTCAGGCTGCTTCAAGCCGATTTCGTCATAGGCGAGCGCCTCGACCCAAAGACTGCTTGGGTCCGCGATCTGAAACAGGACGTCTTGGAGCTGTATGACCTGGCCCGGCGCGACCTTGGCTGCGGTGATGATGCCATCGGTCGATGCCCGCAGTTCCTCGAAGCCGGTGCGGGAATTGCGAACGGTCTCGCGGCGCGCCCGCAGACCCTCCAATTCGCTTTCGAGGTCGTTGACCTGCCCTTGCGGCACCGCGCCGCGTTCGGCCAGCGGCCGGAGACGCCGCAGCTTGTTGTCCGTGATCGCCATCAGCTGTTCGATCTCGCCGACCTTCTCGAGGATCGTCGTGCGGTCGGCGATTGGCAGATGCGGCTCGATCCGGATGAGCAGATCGCCCTTGCGGACGGTTTGCCCGATGCGGGGGATGCCGTCATCGCCGGGAACCACGCGGCCGCCGTAGATGCTCTGCACGATGCTGCTGCGGTTGGGGTCGGCCATGACACGGCCGATCAGGGTGACGGCGGGATGAATCGTCTGCGGCTCGGCTGCAGCGGTTCGTACCTCGAGCAGACGCTGCGTCGGCTTGGCCGCGAAGACGGTGCCGTCTTGCAGACGGCGCGGGGCATCGCTCAGCGCGGGAACATCCGGCGGACTTGGTTGCGTTGCATTGGTCCGGCCCTCGCCGAACATGACGGAGGCGAGAATGACGAAAGCCCCCGCCAACACCGCGGACATCGAGGCCGCCATGAAGCGGCCACGCCGCTTCCAATAGGCGAAGAGACCGCCGAAGCCCAAGGCGGCGAGCACGGACGCGGCGATGGCGGCTCGGGTCGAGAGAAGCCAGCCGGGCGCGTGCTTCTGCTCTGCGGGCCGGGCCTCTGCACGCGGTATGAACGAGTCGACCAGCAGATCATTTCCCCTGCTAGCGTTGATCGAGAAGATCACCTCGACCGATCCGGATGGTGTGCCGTTCGGAATCGGGGCGGTGTAGACGCCGTCCTCCTGGCTCGATGCCTCGATCGGGGCGGAATCGCCGATCGTGACCTGCAAGGCGGCGCCCGAGACCGGCTCGTTCGTCGCGGCATCATCGATGAAGACGGACAGCCTGCCGTCCTTCAGGATGCCGACGATTTCGTAGAGCTCGGAGCGCGCGGCAATCCTCGGATAGGCTGAGGACACGACGGCCGTCTTCTCGGCGTCGCCGTGATCGTGCCCCTCATGGCCAAAGGCGCCCGACAAGGCAAAGACCAGGCTCGCCAACCAAAAAGCGCCAGCCAGCCCAAGAGCTGCGAGCCCTTTCGGGCAGCGCTGATTCATCAACATCGAAAGATCCTTCAGACATGCGAAAAGGCGGCGACCGAAGCGCCGCCGGGACTACGCGATGCTGAAGGTACTTGGTGGCCGGACGAGTCCGTCGGGGCGCACCCCGACAATGGCCCGCGCGAGCGGCAGGTCCATGGCGCCGAGCACTTCGAAGACGCTGAGCAGGTGAACGACCTGCGCTGAGGCGATCGAGGTGCCAAACATGTCCCAGGCCACGCCGGGAGCGCCGTCCTCGTCGTGATCCGGCCCGTCATGGACGTGGCCTTCCGCGTCGTCGCCGGCGTGGGAATGCACGTGGCCGGCCAGCTGATCGTGGAAATGCAGGGAACCGCTGAGCGTGACGGACGGCATCGGCATGGCGCCAACAGCCGCCTTCACCTGCGAGACCGAGATCAGGGCCGCCTGAAGCACAAACGCAAAAATCGCCACGAACATGGCCGTTCTGGCGAGTTGACGAAGATGGTGGCGGACACCGTGCGGCACGCCGAAAAACTAGGCGATGCCGACCGCGAATTCAAGGCGACGTTCGCATCGCGTGGGAGGTGGTCCAGACACCCTCCCCGTTCGATCGAGGAGCTGCCGCCGCCCGACATCCGGCAGCCCGCCTGCCTTACTTGAAGTGAAATGCTTCACAAGCCGCAATCCGGGATTGCGGTAGCCTCGTGCCATGGGGCGTGGCGAGTTGGAGGCGACAATGGAGCAGGACCTTCCGAAGCAGGCAGCGCGCACGCGATCCCCGGTGAAGGCGGCGGGTATCTGGCAGAGAATTCAATCCTGGGACAGCCGCCTCTCGGTCACCAAGGGACTGACGGCCGTGACCCTGCTGACCGGCTTCCTGGGCGGATATTTCCAGTACCTGAATTCCTATGAACAGAAGGTCGGCGAGCAGGCCAAGGCGGACATGCAGAAGGCGACCGACACCTTCCTCGAGATCTCGGACGCCTTCGCCGACGTGCAGATCCAGCAGGAGACCATGCTGCGCGAGCAGTTCGGCTCGCTGAAGGCGCAGGCAAGCCCCGCTTTCATTCCGGTGGACTCCAAGACATTCGGCTCGTTCTCGGACTATTGGAAGGCGCGCACGTCGCTGCGGCGGAACGGCGCCATCTTTGCGCGCAAGGCGGAGATCTACATCGACTGGCCCAGCGACCTCGGGCGCGATCCGGCCGCAGAGCACACGCTTGACCAGGATCCCCTGACGGCAACGCTGCTCACCAAGTACAACTTCGATTGCGATTCCGACGCCAACCTTCCGCAGTTCAAGGGTGCGATCTTCAATGGCGCCGATCCTGGACGCCCCAGCGACGAATTGTGCAACGACCCGACGGCCAATGGGCTCAAATCCTACGTCAACCTCTGTGCCAGGCGGGCGGATGGCGAGATCGATGCGTTGCAGAAGGTCGTGACCATCAACTGGTGGAGCGCCAAGCACCACGTCCTGGTGATGCACCATTGCTTCGAGGTGCTCCGCGGCGGACCGAATGCGTTGCAAGCTCCGGCCTCCGGCAACGACGTGCCGAACGATCGCAAGCTCGACAAACCACGCGACAGCAATGAGCACAGGCTACAGCTTCAGGCCCGCCGGCTGGACGCGTTCATGACGCTGACCATGGCGCAGCTGGATCGCATCAGGGTGCGATACCGCCCCACCGGCTTCTTCTGCCATGTTCCGCTCGCGCGCGATGCCATCGGCTATTTCAGCAACCAGTGCCTGCCGAACCAGCCGGTCACGAGCGAGCGCAGCTGAGCCGTACCGCGGAGACACCTTCCGGCACCGGTAGCCGGCGTGATCGGCCTGTCATGACGGCCTGTTAGCGTCGGCCGTGTCGATCAACCGAAAGGACAATCCATGGATCTGAAGGCCGGCGATGTCGTGATGCTGAAATCCGGCGGTCAGCCGCTGACCGTCGCGGAGGTGAAGGAGAACGAGGCGCTGTGCCTGTGGATGGGCATGGAAGGCGACCTGTTCCGCGAGACGCTGCCGCTCGCCGTGCTCGTGCAGGTGGAAGAAGACGACGAGGACGACGAAGACGAAGATGATGACGAGGAGTAGGCACTTCTCGGACTGCATTCTCGTGCGAGCCGAGTTCGGCTCCGGCGCGCCCGATGTCCGCTTCCCTGTCAACCACAGGGCGATAGCGGACATCGCTGGATGTCGCAGAAGCGCAAGCGATGGATTTCGCAAGCGAAGCTCGCCGCCAATGGCTCGACGGTGAAGGCGCTGTGCGTCGAGGGCCTCACCGCGGCCCCGATGACGGGCGCGGGTTGATCAGACGAGGATACGAGGCGCCGCCGTGGCCCTGTCTCCGGAATTCGGCGTCCCCGTCGGTTCGATCAAGAGGATGTGCACTTCCCCACGCGCCACCGGCCGGTGCTCGACGCCCTTCGGCACGACAAAAACCTCGCCGGGGTTGAGGGTGACCGTGCGGTCCCGCAGCTCGATGTCGAGCGTCCCGCTGAGCACGAGAAAGAAGTCGTCCGTGTCCTCGTGCTTGTGCCAATGAAACGGCCCCTCAAGCTTGGCCACCATGATGTCGTTGTCGTTATAGGTCGCCACCGTGCGCGGGGAGAAGCGATCAGTAAAGGTTGCGAGCTTCTCGGCGAGATTTGCGGGTGCTTTCATGGCGTCTCCCTGGACAAGCAGCAGTCTGGTCCGCGTTTGCAAGACGAGCTGCGCCGGTTAGCACGAGCTGAATCACAATACGAGACTGCTGCGACGCCGGGAGTGGCACAAGGATGGGTTTCGCAACGGCGAAACCCATCCCTACGAGCTGATGCCGATCGGATCAGAACCGATAGTTGATGCCGCCCTTGGCTGTATGAAGCTGAACCTCGGTGTCCGTGAAGGACGCTCCGGGGAATGCAAGAGCATTGCCGTTCGACTTTCCGAGATTGATGTAGATGTACTCGGCCTTGAACGTCCAGCGCGGGTCGAAAGCCCATTCAATGCCGCCACCCGCGGAGAAGCCGACCTGGACGTCGGACGATGACGCGCTTCGCGTCAGGGCCGGGAAGAAGCCGTTGAAATTGGCGATATTCGGCGTGGCGAGATTGGAGGTGAAGATGCTGTTCTTGACGTGGCCCCAGGCGAAGCCACCGGTACCGTAGATCAGCACATTGTTCGCCGCGTATCCGAGACGTCCGCGGATCGTGCCGAAGACATCGATTTCCTGCTTGAGATTGAACACGCCGGTGAAGGCGCCATTGTCGCCGCCGATCGTTCCGGTGACGCTGAAGGGGCGGCTCGCCGTTTCCCTGATGGCAGCGCCGCTGACATCCGCTTCCAGACCATACACGAACGTGCCGGACTGCCAGTTATAGCCGATTTGGCCGCCGCCGAATCCGCCCTTGGGGCTCACATCCAGGGTGAACGGCCCAGTGCCACCCGTGACGACATAGCCGGGCACCGTCCCGGTTGCGAGCGCGCCGGGATCGAAGGTCGCCGTCGGATCGCTCCAGCCATAACCGCCATGCACGCCGGCGTAAAAACCGGTCCAGCTGAATGCGACCGGCGCGGGCGGCGCCTTGGTGTAGGCCCTGGCAAGATCGGCCGCGGAGGCGGCGTGGGAGAGACACACAGCCGAGGCCAGAAGGGCAGCAGAGACGATGGATTTGGAGACAATGGATTTCATGACTTCCCTCGAACGCTGTGCGCGTGACAAGGCGGCACCGCTTAAGCCAAGGTATAGAGGTGGTCTCGCAATATTGCTGTAGCGTCGGCGACACAGCGTGGAACTGCGGAACACGGTTTGTGCGCGCGAAGTTCGCCTGACGCGACGCCGCCAGATTTTCGCGACATCAGATGCTCCTCAGACGCCAAGAACGCCATTTTCAGCCGGCGTCGTTAGACCACGAGCTGCCTCGCCGCTGCCGAGATCATCACCAGCCCGCCGGTGATCACGGCGGCATCGAGGATCGCGGTGCGGATGTGCACCGGCATCGACGAAGGCCTTGGCGAAGAACGCCGGGCACGGCCATACCGAAGCAGAAGCTGCAGAAGCGAGATATCGGCGAAGCCCGAGACGATGGTCAATCTTTCTGGCCGCCTCTGATGCGGGCCACGGCTTGATCGGCGAGCGTAGCGAGCGCGGCTTCTTCCAGCGGGAAATCCGCTGCGAGCCAAGCGTCTTCAGCGAGCGCCAACACATGGCCGAGCGCAGGTCCTTCGGTGAGACCGCGGGCGATGAAGTCGGCGGCCTTCAGCGGAAATTTCGGCGCGGTCCAGCGCTGCGGCAGCTCGGCAAGCGCGCGCCAGCGTATCGAGGTGACGTCGCCGCCGTTGCGTGCCCAGCCAAGCAATACGCGATCGTGATAGCTCTCGGGCCCGAGCCGGTACAGCAAGCGCCGTGCATTGGCTTCGTCCTTGGTGGCGAGGCGCCACCAGCGGTGCCCCATCGAATCCAGCGCCTTGGCCTCGGCATTGGAGAGCCGCAGGCGCACGGCGAGGCGCTTGGCGTCTTCGGTGACGGCGACCGAGAGCGCGGCCAGGCGCCGCGTGCTGCTGGGCCTGAGGCCGAGTTCGCGCTCGATCGCGATCATCGTGTCCAGGGGACCCGTATAGACGACGCCGCCAGTCAACGCCTGCAGCAATCCGCCCTCGGCCATGGCTCGCACGGCCGCAGCCGCACCGCCGGCGACCAGCAGCTTGACCATCTCCATGCGCACCCGCTCGGCCGACAGGCTGGCCAGGCCCGCGCGTCGGCGGATGCAGGCGAGATAGCCGTCCGGGTCGGGATCGCCGGCGCCGAAGGCGGCATGGATGCGGAAGAAGCGCAGGATGCGTAAGTAATCCTCGGCGATGCGCTGGTCGGGATCGCCGATGAAGCGCACGCGCCGCGCTTTGGCGTCGTTGATGCCGCCGACATAATCGTAAACCACACCGCGTGCATCGACCGACAGGCCGTTCATGGTGAAGTCGCGCCGCTCGGCATCCTTCACCCAGTCGCGGCCGAACGCGACCTTGGCCTTGCGGCCGAAGGTTTCGGTATCCTCGCGCAACGTCGTGACTTCATAGGGGTGGGCATCGATCACCAGCGTAACGGTGCCGTGGTCGATGCCGGTCGGCACGCTCTTGATGCCGGCAGCCTTGGCCCGCCGTATCACCTCGTCGGGCAGCGCCGTGGTCGCGATGTCGATGTCACCCGGCGCAAGGCCGAGCAGCGCGTTGCGCACGGCGCCGCCGACCACACGCGCCTCCTCGCCATCGGTGCCGAGCAGCGCCAGGACGCGCGCGGTGCCGCCTGCGGTCAGCCAGGGCGCATCGGCGAGTAAAGGCTCCGCGCTCATGGACCCGCCCCTACTTTTCCGTGCCCGGCACGAGCTTGCCGTCCTCGATATGGGCGGGGACGTAGGTCGAATCCGGCGGCGCGCCGGAGAACTCCGCCAAGCCGATGAGGCCGGCGATGACCAGCACGATCGCCACCAGCGCAAGACGCGCGACGATCGCGACCGGCCATGAGGAGCGTGCGAACACACCGGACCGCGTCGCCGCCAGGAACAGCGCATAGACGGCAAAGGGGATGAGGAAGATTCCGATCTCGGTCAGAACCGTCCGGATCATGACGAATAGATCCGCTCATACAGCACACGCAGCATGCCCGCCGTCGCCCCCCAGATGTAGCGTTCCGCGAACGGCATCGCGTAGTAGGACCGCGGCGTGCCGCGGAATTCCTTGCTGTGCACCTGGTGGTTCACCGGATTCATCAGGAAGGATAGCGGCACCTCGAAGGCATCATCAACCTCGGAATGGTTGATGCTGAGCGAAAAGCCCGGCCTGACCCTGGCAACCGTCGGCAGGATGCGGAAGCCGAAAGCGGTGCCGTAGAGATCGAGATAGCCGAGCGGCTCGACGAAGTCGCGTGCCAGCCCGACCTCCTCCTCGGCCTCGCGCAGCGCCGCATCGAGCGGCGAGGCATCGATCGCGTCGATCTTGCCGCCGGGAAAGGCGATCTGGCCGGCATGGTCGTTGAGATGCGCCGAGCGCTGCGTCAGCAGGATGGTGGGCTCGGGATGGTCGACCACCGCGATCAGGACCGCTGCGGGACGCACCGGCTGCTCGCGCGCGATGATCTCGAGCATCTTGTCGGTGCCGGGATCGCCCGAGGCGGGGATGATGTTGGGATCATAGAGGCCGGGCGGCACGTCGAAGCCGAGCCTCGCCTTGGAGCGGGCGAAGAAATCCGCAGCGCCAAGCGCGACCGGCTCGTTCGTCAGGATAGGGTTGTTCAAATTCAAAGCGCCGCCCTCACCTGCTCCGCATCGGCCATGGCGAAGAACTCGCCGGCCGACTCGACACCGAACATCGGCTGGCCATCGACCATCCGCTCCTCGCCCATGTCAACCAGATCGTAATAGAGCGCGCGCGTCACCTTGGCCCAGAGGTCGGCACGGACGTGCAGATAGGGCGTCAGCCCGCCATCCTCCGCCTGCTCGAAGCGCAGCCGGTGCGCCGCGTCGCAGGTGACCCAGTCGTCGACATTGGTGCGGAAGTGCAGCACGCGATGGCTGCCCTCGCCGTCCTTCTGCATCTCGACCGCCATGAACGGCGCATCGTCGACGCGGATACCGACCTTCTCCACCGGCGTGACCAGGAAATGCTTGTCGCCCTCGCGCTTGAGAATGGTCGAAAACAGCCGCACCAGGGCGGGACGCCCGATTGGCGTCCCCATGTAGAACCAAGTACCATCGGAGGCGATTCGGATGTCGAGATCGCCGCAAAACGGCGGATTCCACAGATGCACCGGAGGCAGGCCTTTCTTGGCGCCTTCGGCATTGGCAGCGCTTTTGGCGGCGGCAGTCAGTCCCTCGAGACCCCGATCGGCGCTCTGCCCTTGGTTCGCCATGGTTTGCCCTGACTTTGTGATTGGCACGATTGGTGCAGGTCTACGTTGTACTTAGGTGCGCGGTTCCATCCGGAATAGCCCGGTGTGGAGGTCGCCACTTCGTGATGCCGTACATACCCCGAAGCCGATAAGGTGGGGATAGGTTAATTCAACGAATACATGGCTTTCCTGCAAGTCTAGCATGGGGCCCATGATCTGGCGTGATGACCTGACGTGACAGGCTGACGATGCAAGCAAGCCGCGTTGCACAGGCTGAAGGAGCAAGCGAATGGCGGAGAGTGTCGAGAAACTCGAGGACGGGATCGTCCGTTCGGCCGAGCAGGTGTCGAGCCAGGTTCGCGCGGCCAAGGACGCGATCGCCTCGGTCATCTTCGGCCAGGATCGCGTGATCGAGAACACGCTGGTCACCATCCTCTCCGGCGGCCATGCGCTCCTGATCGGCGTGCCCGGCCTTGCCAAGACCAAGCTGGTCGAGACGCTCGGCGTCACGCTCGGTCTCGATGCCAAGCGCATCCAGTTCACGCCCGATTTGATGCCCTCCGACATTCTCGGCGCCGAAGTGCTGGAGGAGAGCACCGCGGGAAGGCGCGCCTTCCGCTTCATTGCCGGTCCCGTGTTCGCGCAGCTCCTGATGGCCGACGAGATCAACCGCGCCTCACCGCGCACGCAATCGGCGTTGTTGCAAGCGATGCAGGAGCAGCACATCACCGTCGCCGGCGCGCGTCACGATCTGCCGAAACCCTTCCACGTGCTCGCGACGCAGAACCCGCTGGAGCAGGAAGGCACCTATCCGCTGCCCGAAGCCCAGCTCGACCGCTTCCTGATGGAGATCGACGTCGACTATCCCGACCGCGATGCCGAGCGCCGCATCCTGTTTGAAACCACGGGCGCGGAGGAGACGCTGGCCAAGGGCGCGATGACGCCGGATGCGCTGATCACCGCGCAGCGCCTGATCCGGCGCCTGCCGGTCGGCGATTCCGTGGTGGAAGCAATTCTCTCGCTGGTGCGCTCGGCCCGCCCGGGTCCGGACTCCGGCGAAGCCGGCAAGTTCATTGCCTGGGGTCCCGGCCCGCGCGCCAGCCAATCCCTGATGCTGGCGGTACGCGCGCGTGCGCTGATCGACGGGCGCCTGGCACCCTCGATCGACGACGTGCTCGACCTTGCCGAGCCCGTGCTGAAGCACCGCATGGCGCTGACGTTCCAGGCGCGCGCCGAAGGCCGCACGATTCCGGACGTGATCCGGCAATTGAAGACACGGATCGGTTGATGGCAGCGGAGAACGGGCGGGCAGCGAAGGAGATATTGGCGATCCGACGTGCCGATGGCGAAAGCCGCACGCTCGCCGCTTCGTTGCCGCGCTTGGTGCTCGAGGCCCGCCGCATCGCCGCCAACGTCATCCACGGCCTGCATGGACGGCGCCGCGCCGGCTCGGGCGAAAACTTCTGGCAGTACCGCCGCTTCGTCTCGGGCGAACCGTCGCAGAACGTCGACTGGCGCCGCTCGGCGCGCGACGACCATCTCTACGTGCGCGAGCTGGAATGGGAAGCCTCGCACACGGTCTGGATCTGGCCGGACCGCTCGCCCTCGATGGCGTTCGCCTCGAAGACCGCGCGCGAGTCCAAGCTCGAGCGGACGCTGATCGTCGCCTTCGCACTGGCCGAGCTGCTCGTCGCCGGCGGCGAGCGCGTCGGCATTCCCGGGCTGATGGCGCCGACCGCAAGCCGCAGCGTCATCGACAGGATGGCGCAGGCGATGCTGCATGACGATGCAGACCGACTGAGCCTGCCGCCATCCTTCGTTCCGGCCGCGCTGGCCGAGATCATCGTGCTGTCGGATTTCTGGTCGCCGATCGCCGAGATCAGGACGACGCTCGCCGGGCTGTCCAGCTCCGGCGCGCACGGCACGATGGTGCAGGTGGTCGATCCCGCCGAGGAATCGTTCCCCTATTCCGGCCGCGTCGAGTTCGTCGAGCCCGAAGGTTTTGGCGTGATCACCGCCGGCCGCGCCGAGAGCTGGGCGCAGGATTACACCGCGCGGCTTGCGCTGCACCGCGACCAGATCCGTGCCGAGACCAACAAGCTCGACTGGCTGTTCACGACGCACGCGACCGACCGCTCCGCCGCCGAACTCTTGCTGTTCCTGCATGCCGGCATGCAGGTGAGCAAGTCCGGCGCACGCACCACGACGATCAAGGCGGGGCCGGCCGCATGATGGGATTGCCGCTCGCCTTCACGCAACCGCTGCTCCTGATCGGCCTCGTCAGCCTGCCCGTGCTGTGGTGGCTCCTGCGCGTGATGCCGCCGCGGCCGCGCCGCATCGAGTTTCCGCCGACGCGGCTGTTGTTCGACATCACGCCGCGCGAAGAGACGCCCTCACGGACGCCGTGGTGGCTGACCGCGCTTCGCCTGCTCGCCGCCGCGCTGGTGATCTTCGCCGCCGCCGGCCCGATCTGGAATCCGCAAACGGGCGTCGCCGGGAGCAAGGCGCCGCTGATGATCATGTTCGACGACGGCTGGAGCGCCGCATCGCACTGGGACGTCAGGATCAGGACCGCCGATGAGCTTATCGCCAATGCCGACAATGACGGCCGCGGCATCGCGCTGGTGCCGCTGTCCGAGCCGAACCGCGACATCACGCTGATGCCGGCGGGTGCGGCGCGCGTCGCGCTGCGGCAGCTGGCGCCAAAGCCCTATTCGATCGACCGCGTCGAGACGCTGGCCGCGGTCGACCGTTTCCTCAAGGTCACCGGCGACTGCGAGATCGCCTGGCTCTCGGACGGCGTCGACACCGGCCGCGGCGAGGACTTCGTGGCCGGCCTCGGCAAGACCATCGGCGACCGCAGCCTGACCGTGTTCGCAGGCGGCACCTCCTCGCCGCTGGCCCTGGTCGCCGCCGAGAACGCCGCAGCGAAGATGACGGTGAAGGTGCTGCGCACCGACAGCGGGATTGCGGTCGGCACGGTACGCGCGCTGGACCAGAAGGCGTCGCCGATCGGCGAAGCGCGCTATTCGTTCGGCCCGCAGGACAAGGAAACCGAGGCGGCGTTCGACCTGCCGGTCGAGCTGCGCAACGACATCACGCGGCTCGAAATCTCCGGCGAGCGCTCGGCCGGCGCGGTGCAGCTGCTCGACAAGCGCTGGCGCCGCCGCGCCATCGGCATCATCTCGGGCGCGACCAGCGAGACCGCGCAGCCACTGCTGGCGCCGACCTTCTATCTCACCCGCGCGCTGGCGCCGTTCGCCGACGTCCGGCTCGCCGACAAGGGCTCGCCGCAGCAGGGCATCACGCAGTTCCTCGACCAGAAGCTGCCGATGATCATCCTCGCCGATGTCGGCACCATCGCCCCCGAGCTGCGCGAACGCCTCAATGCCTGGGTCGACCAGGGCGGCGTGCTGGTGCGGTTCGCTGGGCCCCGGCTGGCACAGGCGGAGGACGACCTCGTGCCGGTCAAGCTGCGCAAGGGCGGCCGCACGCTCGGCGGCAGCCTAACCTGGGAGAAGCCGCAGCATCTCGCCTCCTTCGCCGTCGATGGCCCGTTCGCCGGCGTCGCGGTGCCCAAGGACGTCACCGTGAGCCGCCAGGTGCTGGCCGAGCCCGACGCCGTGCTCGCCACCAAGAGCTGGGCCTCGCTGGAAGACGGCACGCCACTCGTCACCGGCGAACATCGCGGCAAGGGCCTCGTCAGCCTGTTCCACGTCAGCGCCGACATGCGCTGGTCGGATCTGCCGATGTCGGGCACCTTCGTCGAAATGCTGCGGCGGGTGGTCGACATGTCCGGCTACACCGCGAAGCCAGGCGCTGGCGTTGCCGGCGAAGCGACCGCTGAGACCGTGGCGCCGCTGCACATCCTCGACGGATTTGGCGCGTTCGGTCCGCCGCCCGCGACGGCCAAGCCGCTTCCTGCGGATTACCGCGACCGCGCCACATCAGATCATCCGCCCGGCTTCTACGGCCCGGCAGAAGGACCGCTCGCCGTGAACACGCTTGCCAGCGCCGACCGCATCGCCGCCCTGAACACCGCGAGCCTCCGCGCCCGGCACGCCACCTACACCAATGCCGAGCCGCGCGATTTGCGCGGCTGGCTGCTGTCGACGGCGCTCGCGCTGTTCCTGATCGACGCCATCATCATCGCGGTGCTCGGCGGCGGCATTGCCGCGCTGCTGCGCCGCCGCGCCGCGCCCGCGATGATCGTGCTGGTCCTGCTCGCGGGATTCGCGGCGCTCTCGCCGGCGCCGTCGCGCGCCGACGGCGTCACGGACGAGTTCGCGATGAAGTCGGTGTCGCAGACCCGCCTCGCCTATGTCGTCACGGGCAATGCGGATGTCGATTCCATCGTCAAGGCGGGAATGAACGGGCTGACGCTGTTCCTGGCCCAGCGCACGGCGCTCGAGGCCGGTGATCCCGTCGGCGTCGATCCCGCGCGCGACGAGCTCGCGTTCTTCCCGCTGATCTACTGGCCGATCGTGCCGGGCGCGCCGAAGCCGCCGCAGGACGCCATCAACAAGATCGACGTCTACATGAAGCAGGGCGGCACCGTGCTCTTCGACACCCGCGACGCGATCGAGGCGCCGCCCGGCGCCAACGGCGCGGCGCAGACCCCAGCGATGCAGACGCTGCGCGAGATCCTGTCCTCGCTCGACGTGCCCGAGCTCGAGCCGGTGCCGCGCGAGCATGTGCTGACCAAGACCTTCTATCTGCTGCGCGACTTCCCCGGCCGCTTCACTGCCGGCCAGACCTGGGTCGAGACCTTGCCGCGCGAAGACGACGATGAGAGCGCGCAACGGCCGGCACGCGGCGGCGACGGCGTCTCCCCAATCATCATCACCTCGAACGACCTGGCCGGCGCCTGGGCGGTGCGGCCCGACGGACAGGCCATGCTGCCGGTGACCGGCGGCGACCCCCGCCAGCGCGAATTCGCCTACCGCGCCGGCGCCAACATCGTGATGTACACGCTGACCGGCAACTACAAAGCCGACCAGGTGCACGCTCCGGCGCTGATCGAACGGCTGGGGCAATAGGATCGACATGAACTACGGTATCGCGTTCACACCGCTTGTTCCTACCATCGTGCTGTGGCTCGCGCTCGCCGCGATCGTCATTGTCGCGCTCGTGCTGCTGGTGGCGCGCGCGCGCGGGGCCGCGGTGCGCGTGGCCGCGCTGGCGCTGTTCCTGCTGGCGCTCGCCAATCCCTCCTTCACCCGCGAGGACCGCGATCCCCTTACCTCGGTCGCCGCTGTTGTTGTCGACAAGAGCCCGAGCCAGAACTTCGGCAACCGCAATCGCGAAGCTGCGCAAGCGCAGGAGGCGCTGGTCGACAGCCTGAAGAAGATCAAGGGCCTCGAGGTCCGTGTCGTCGAAGCCGGACAGGCCGACGGCGAGACCGACGGCACCAAGCTGTTCGGCGCGCTGGCCTCGGCCTTGGCGGACGTCCCGGTCGACCGCGTCGCCGGCGCGTTCCTGATCACCGACGGCCGCGTCCACGACATTCCCGCGAACGCCGCCGCGCTCGGCTTCCAGGCGCCGGTGCACGCGCTGGTCACGGGCCAGAAGGACGAGCGCGACCGCCGCATCGCGATCACCGCCGCGCCGCGCTTCGGGATCGTCGGGCAGAGCCAGACCATCTCCTACCGCCTCGACGACCAGGGTGTCACCGGCGAGCGCGCCAGGGTCACGGTCCGCCGCGACGGCGAGGTCATCAACGAGCGCACGCTCTCCAGCGGCCAGGCCGCGAGCGTCGACGTCGACATCAAGCATGCCGGGCCGAACATCGTCGAGATCGAGGCCTCGCCGCTCGAACGCGAATTGACGCCGGTGAACAATCGCGCCGTCGTCGCCATCGACGGCGTGCGCGACAAGCTGCGCGTGCTGCTGGTCTCGGGCGAGCCGCATTCGGGCGAGCGCACCTGGCGCAACCTGCTCAAGTCCGACGCCAGCGTCGACCTCGTGCATTTCACCATTCTGCGCCCGCCGGAGAAGCAGGACGGCACGCCGATCAACGAATTGTCGCTGATCGCGTTTCCGACCCGCGAGCTGTTCCAGCAGAAGATCAACGAATTCCAGCTGATCATCTTCGACCGCTATGCCCGCCAGGGCGTGCTGCCGATCCCCTATTTCGAGAACATGGCGCGTTACGTGCGCGCAGGCGGCGCCGTGCTGGTCTCGGCCGGCCCCGACTATGCCTCGAACAGCAGCATCTGGCGCACGCCGCTCGATTCGGTGCTGCCGGCCGAACCGGTCGGCGTCACCGAGAAGCCGTTCTATGCGCATCTGTCCGACCTCGGCAAACGCCATCCCGTCACGCGCGGGCTGGAAGGCTCCGCCAGCGAGCCGCCGCGCTGGAGCCGGTTCTTCCGCACCGTCGATACCCGCAATGCGGTCAACCCGCCCGTCATGACCGGCGTCGACGGCAAGCCGCTGCTGTTCCTGTCGCGCTTCGGCGAGGGCCGCGTCGCGCTCCTGCTGTCCGACCACATCTGGCTGTGGGCGCGCGGCTATGAGGGCGGCGGTCCGCATCTCGACCTGCTGCGGCGGATGTCGCACTGGCTGATGAAGCAGCCTGATCTCGACGAGGAGGCGTTGCGCCTCCAGGTGCAGGGCAAGGACCTCGTCGTGGTGCGTCAGACCATGGCGGACAGCGTCCAGCCCGTCAGCGTGACATCGCCGTCGGGCGTGTCGCAGGATCTGACGCTGAGCGCCGGCGATCCCGGCGAGTGGCGCGCCAGCCTGCCGGCGAGCGAGCTCGGCCTGTGGCAGGCCACCGACGGCACGCTGAAAGCGCTGATCAATGTCGGCCCGACCAATCCGAAGGAATTTTCGGAAGTCACCTCCACGGTCGATACGTTGAAGCCGCTGACACAGGCGACGGGCGGCGATGCCGTGCGCGTGGCTACTAGCTCGAGCGTCGAGCTGCCGCGCATCCTGCCGGTGCGCTCGGTCGGCATGTTCCACGGCGACGGGTGGATGGGTGTGCGGATGCGCGATGCCAGCGTGGTCAAGGGCGTCGGCGTGCTGCCGATCTTCTCCGGCCTGATCGGCCTGCTGCTGCTGCTCGGCGCATTTGCGGCGACCTGGGTGCGCGAGGGGCGGTAGTTGCCCGAACGACACATCGGCTTGGCGGCTTGCATGCGCCGATCCCCCCGCCGTTGACATCGGTGAACCGGTCGGGCGATGTTATACTATAACATCGCGGCGTCCTGGGATTGACGCCTCGGTGTGGGGGTGGCGTTTTCCAGATGAAGTGGTTCCGGTCGAATAGCAGGCACGGCGCCCGGCTCGCGTTGTTCGCGATGCTGGTGCAGCTCGCGCTGACGTTCGGCCACAGCCATTGGTTCGCGCAGGCCGCGCCTTTTGCTCAATCATCGGTCCAGCACATCGAAGGCGGCGCCAAGGACGTTGCAGCAACCGACGGCGCCGCCGTCGAGAAGCAATCGCCCTCAAGTCCCGAGCGCGAGCATTCGCGCGACGAGAGTTGCGCCATCTGCGCCATCATTGCGATGGCGGGCACGATCGTGTCGGCGACGCCGCCCGTGCTGTTGCTGCCGCAGGCGATCGAGCTGCTCCGGCGCAGCCTCGACGCCGAGTTCGCTCATCTGACATCGGCCCGCACGGCGTTCCAGCCGCGCGCCCCTCCTGCGTCCTGACTCCAACGCTTGATCACACCCAGCCTCGCCGCACATCGGCAAGTGCCTGGGAGAAGTTGAAGTCGAATTCCGTCGCGTCGCGACGGCAGGCCGCCTCCGATCAGCAGAGCATCATCCGGACGGCGCCTGAGTGGAATCAGGACCATGTCATTTCAATTGCGACGCGCGCAGCGCCTTGGCGGAGCAAGCCTGCTCCTGCTCGGCGCCGCCGCCACATCCGCGTTCGCCCAGGACTCGGCACAACGACCGGCACAACAGCCGGCACAAGACAAATCGTCGACCGAGCTCCCCGCCATCACCGTAACGGCGCCAAGCCCGATCGTACGCAGAGCAGTGGTGCCGACCCGCAACGCAGGCCGCGGCACGCGGACCGCGCGGGTGCGCAGCCGCGAGCAGGCAGCTGAAGCGGCACCGGCAGCTCCCGTGCCCGCCGCGCCTCAGCAAGGCGTGCTGCCTGTTGTGACCGATCAATTTGCGACCGTCACCGTGGTGCCGAACGAGGAGATTCGGCGCAACGGCGGCGGCACGCTCGGCGATCTCCTGTTCTCCAAGCCCGGCATCACCGGCTCTGAATACGCACCCGGCGCATCCAGCCGCCCGATCATTCGCGGGCTCGACACCAACCGGGTCGGCATTATCGAGAACGGAACAGGCAGCAACGGCGCGTCCGATCTCGGCGAGGATCACTTCGTGCCGATTGATCCGCTGGCAGCCACCCAGGTCGAGGTCATCCGCGGACCGGCGACGCTGCGCTACGGCTCCACCGCGATCGGTGGCGTGGTCAGCGCAACCAACAATCGAATTCCGGATGCCTTGCCGTCCTGCACGGCGCCCTTTCCGACTTACGGACTCCCGACCAAGGCGCCGCTGGCAAACGTGGGATCGCCGGGCTGCATCACCGCGGAAACGCGGACGGCCGTAACTTCGGTCGATCGCGGGACCGAAGGTGCCGTGCTGCTCGATGCCGGCGGCGGCAACTTTGCCTTCCACGCCGATGCCTTTGGCCGCAAGGCCGGCGACTACAACATCCCGAGCTATCCGTTCTTGACGGACCCGACGCTGCCGTTCAACGGACGCCAGCCGAATTCGGCATCGCAGGCCTACGGCGGATCTGTCGGCGGCTCCTACATCTTCGACGGCGGCTACGTGGGCGCGGCGATCACGCAGCACAACGCGCTCTATCACATTCCCGGTATCGAGGGCAGCGAGTTCCTGACGCGGATCGACGGACGACAAACAAAGTTCACGACAAAAGGCGAGTATCGGCCGGATGCGGCGGCGATCGATGCGATCCGGTTCTGGGCCAGCGCCACCGACTATAAGCACGATGAGGTCGGGCTCGCCGACTCTGCCGACCTCGGCTCCCTCGGCGTGAGACAAACCTTCACCAACAAGGAACAGGAAGGCCGCGTCGAGGTGCAGCTTGCGCCGTTCGACGTCCGCTTTGCTGCGCTGACCACCGCTGTGGGCGTCCAGGCGTCGCACCAGAAGCTGACCGCGCCGAGTCCGGACGATCCAGGCAGCCCGATCAACGGACTGTTCGATCCGAACAAGAACACAAAGGTCGCCGGGTACATCTTCAATGAGTTCAAGTTCAGCGAAGCTACCAAGGCCCAGATCGCCGGGCGCGTCGAGAGCGCAAGGTTGAGCGGCACGGCGCCGGCCTTCGTCCCCGATGTGTTCGACCTCGCCGTCGATCCGGCCGCGATCGGCCCCGCAACAGCGGTCAACCGCAACTTCACGCCGGTGAGCGGGAGCATCGGCCTGATCCACAACCTTCCTTGGGATCTGGTCGCCAGCGTCACCGGCCAATATGTCGAGCGTGCGCCGAAACCGGCGGAATTGTTCTCGCGCGGCGGCCACGATGCCACCACCACGTTCGACATAGGCAATCCCAATCTCGGCATCGAGACCGCCAAGTCGGTCGAGGCGGGACTGCGACGGGCAGTGGGGCCGCTTCGCTTCGAAATCACCGGCTACTACACCAAGTTCAACGGCTTTATCTACCGGCGCCTGACCGGCAACACGTGTGAGGACGGCGTTTGCCAGCTTGGCGCTGGCCTCGAACTGAATCAGGCGGTCTATTCGCAGCGCGACGCGACATTCCGGGGCGGCGAATTCCAGTTCCAGTACGACGTGATGCCGGTCTGGAACGGGATCTGGGGCATCGAGGGTCAATACGACATCGTGCGCGCGACCTTCGACGACGGCACTAACGTGCCACGCATTCCGCCCCAGCGGCTGGGCGGTGGTGTGTACTATCGCGACGCCGAATGGTTTGCCCGGATCAACCTGCTGCACGCGTTCGCGCAAAACGACATCGCACCGATCGCGGAGACGCCGACGCCCGGCTACAACCTGCTAAGGGCCGAGGTCAGCTACAAAACGCAGCTCGATCAACGTTGGTTCGGCGCGCGCGAGATGCATGTCGGGCTCGTCGGCAACAACCTGTTGAACGAGAATATCCGCAATGCCGTCTCCTTCAATAAGGACCAGGTGCTGTTGCCCGGCATCGGCGTCAGGGCGTTCGCGAACTTCAAGTTCTAGGTAACGACACGCGCCGTCATTGCGAGGAGCCCTTGCGACGAAGCAATCCAGACCGCCTCCGCGGAAAGACTCAGGATTGCTTCGCTGCGCTCGCAATGACGGAGTATGACGCGCGCAGCCGCGCGTCTTCTCGACGGTCTCTTAGCCGGATGAGATACGAGCAGTGTCGTAGCCCGGATGGAGCGTAGCGTAATCCGGGGTTCTCTCGTTGCGGAAGACCTTCCCGGATTGCGCTGCGCTCCATCCGGGCTACGGCGTTTCCAACGACGCGCGCCGCTCCTATGTCCGCGCTTTGCTCCAGTCCGGGCCGACCGCGCCCGACACGCCCTCGAAGGCGCCGTCGACGAGCTCGAACACCAGGATGCGCGCGGCATCGACGGGACCCGGCATGGTGACGCGGCCCTTGGCGACCTGCTTGAAGCCGACGCGGCTGTAGTAGGGCTCGTCGCCGACCAGCAGCACGAGGCGGTGGCCTTTTTCCCTGGCGTCCTTCAGCGCGCGCTCCATCAACTGACGGCCGATGCCGCGATCGCGGAACGGCGGCTCGACGGTGAGCGGCCCGAGCAGCAGCGCCGGCGTTTGGCCGATCAGAATCGGCAATTGCCTGACGGAGCCGACCAGGAGCGTGCCGATACGGGCCGTGAAGGACAGTTCGAGCAGATGGTCGACGTGCTCGCGGATCCGGTAGGCGCTCAGCACGAAGCGGCCGGGGCCGAAGGTGCGTTCGTGCAGCCGCTCGATCGCCTGAGCGTCGCCGGCGGCTTCGGGAAGAATGGTCAGTGAGAGATCGTTCATGTCAATTCGCGGAGTAGCACTTGCGCCTGCGAAGGTCCATGGGCGGCGGCGGTGCCCCGTTTACCTCCCGGCGGGCGAAGTGCAAGCCTGGCTCAACCTGCGTTCCGTTTCGACGCCGGCTGGGACAGATAGGCCAGCATCTTCATCTCCCGCCGCCCTCGCGTCACCGTATCGAGCACGAGCCCTGACGACACCGACAGCAAGGCCATGATCATCAGGCCCATCGACAGCACGGCAGTGGGCAGGCGCGGCACGAGGCCGGTTTCGATGAAGGTGATCACGATCGGAATCGCGAAGATGATCGACGCCAGCGCCAGCAGGATTCCGATCACCGTGAAGAAGCGCAACGGCCGCTCGCTGCGATAGAGCTTCAGCATGGTGCCGAGGATGCGAAAGCCGTCGCGCCAGGTGTTGAGCTTGGAGAACGAGCCTTCGGGGCGCGCATAATAGGGCGTCTCGACCTCGGCAACCGGCAGCGACAATTCCAGCGCATAGACCGCAAGCTCGGTCTCGATCTCGAAGCCGTCGGAGAGGACGGGAAAGGATTTGACGAAGCGGCGCGAGAACACCCGGTAGCCGGACAGGAGGTCCTTGAAAGCGTGGCCGAAGGTGTCGGACAGGAAGCCGGTCAGCATGCGGTTGCCGGTGCGGTGGCCGAGCCGGTAGGCAGCCTGGACCTGATCGACGCGAAGCCCGACCACCATGTCGAGATGCTCGTCGAGCAGCTTGTCGATCATGATGGGTGCGCTCGGCGCATCGTAGGTGGCATCGCCATCGACCAGCACATAGACGTCGGCCTCGACGTCCGCGAACATGCGGCGCACGACGTGGCCCTTGCCCTGTCGGCGCTCGCTGCGCACGATCGCACCGGCTTCGCGCGCGACCGCGGCGGTCCGGTCGCGCGAATTGTTGTCGTAGACGTAGATCTCCGCCGCGGGCAGCGCCTTGCGGAAATCGGCAACGACGGTCGCGACCGCGGCCTCCTCGTTGTAGCAGGGCACCAGCACCGCGATGCGAAGTTGCGTTGAGCTCATCAGGGCAGCACTCCGAGGCTTGTCGGCTCGCGCCCGAGCGGCGTGGCCTGCCGTGCGCGTCGAGCGGGTTACTAGCACAAGCCGCCCTCAGCGCCACGTCGCAATAACGGGCCTGCCATCGAGCACTTCGGCGATTCGCAGCCGCGTGCCGGGCGTGGTGCCCTCGGGCAATGCGGCATTGTCGAAGAACCCGCATTCGACGATCTCGCGGTTGGGCTCAGGGACGCGGTCCTGCCTGAACTGCCTGACCACGTAGACCGCGACGTGGTCGCGGCGGGAGACGTGGCTGTTGAGGAAGACGCCGTGCAGGATCGCCTCGCCGGTCAGATCGATGTCGCCCTCCTCCTTGAGCTCGCGCCGCAACGCCTCTTCCATGGTCTCGCCGAAATCGACGCCGCCGCCAGGCAAATACCAGCCGCTGACGTAGCTATGCCTGACCAGGAAGACGCGATTGTCGGCATCCAGCACCACGGCACGGACGCCGAGCGTCATGCCGCGGACGAGCAGGAAATAGCCGTGCAAGAACCGCCGCAGCAGCGGCTCGGCCTTCCGTCGGGCTCGGTTCAGACGTTCTCCCATCAGGCTCCTTGACGCCCCCTGTTTCAGGCCCTGCTTGCGCGGGGCGCGCGACCTTGCCATTACAGCGGAGCAATAGCGAGGCATTCGCGCGCCATGACTCCCTTCACGCTGGCTCCCTTCACGCTCGCCCACCTGTCCGATCCGCATCTGGCGCCTTTGCCGAAGCCGCGGCTGATCGAGCTCGCGGGCAAGCGCGCGTTCGGCTATGTCAACTGGACGCGCAACCGCCACAAGTACCAGCGCCGCGAGGTGCTCGACGCGCTCGTCGCCGACATGAAGGCGCAGGCGCCCGACCACATCGCAGTGACGGGCGATCTCGTCAACCTGGCGCTTGAGGCGGAGTTCGCACCGGCGCTGGCCTGGCTCGAAAGCGTCGGCCCGCCCGACCGCGTGACCGCGATCCCCGGCAATCACGACGCCTATGTCAGCGCGACGCGTCATCGCTTCGGCGAGACGTTCCTGCACTACATCGCCGCGGACACACCCGGCGGCGCAGCCTTCCCAGCGGTGCGCCGGCGCGGGCCGCTTGCCCTGATCAGCCTGTCCACGGCGGTGCCGACCCTGCCGCTGATGGCGACCGGCACGCTCGGGCGCGATCAGCTCGCCGCGCTTGCGGAGGTGCTCGAGCGGCTCGCCGCGGAAGACGTCTTCCGCGTGCTGCTGGTGCATCATCCGCTGAAGTCCAGCGCGCGGGCGAAGCGGATGACGGACGCGCCGGAATTGCTGGGACTGTTGAAGCGCCACGGCGTCGAGCTGGTCCTGCACGGGCACGACCACATTCATTCGACGATGTGGTTCGAGGGTCCGAACGGCAACATTCCCGCGCTCGGCGTGCCGTCGGCCTCCGCGCTGGCGCACGGACGTTATCCGGCGGCGGCGTACAATCTGTTCACCATCGAGAAGGACAATGCCGGCTGGCGCTGCGAGCAGACGGTGCGAAGCCTCGGAGCTGGATTTCAGATCGGACAGATCAAGCATGTGCGGTTGATTTAGTCCCCGGTCGTCATTGCGAGCGCAGCGAAGCAATCCAGGAATCTCCGCGGAGGCAGTCTGGATTGCTTCGTCGCAAGGGCTCCTCGCAATGACGGCGGAGAGAGCCTCACCAGTTCCGCAAGACTGCCAGCACTGCAAGTCCGAACAGCGCGGCCGCGCCCAGCACGAAGCCGAACACGAACGGCCACAGGCGCGAGCGGCGCGGCGGCGCGGCGGCCGGGGCCTGCGGTTCGGGCGCGACCACCATCGCCCGCTCGCGCTCGACCATGCGGCGCGCGACATAGCCGGTGACGGCCTCGACGATCACGGCGGTGTCGTGCGATTCGGCGAGCACGATGCGGCCGAAGCGGGTGTCCTGGACGAAGCGGTACATCCGCTTGTCGCGGCCCATCACGATGTGGGCGACGACGTCGATCCACAGCCGCGGCGTATCGCCCTGGCTGATGCCGCGGTCGAACAGGTCGATCTGATTAGGCACCTGCGCGAACAGGGGATCGAGCGCGTCGTTGAGGATCTCGAGCCGTGCCACCTCGGCGTCGCGCAAATCGACGACGACGCCGGTGCGGTCGGCCGCCTCGATCCGCGCGCGCAGCAGCGCATCGCGCAGCCGCACCGGGCGCGGCTGGCCGGGATCGGTCCCGCTGGTCTCGGGCTCTGACATTGTCGGCCTCGTCCTCGACTTATCCCCATTAACCTATCAGCAACCAAACCCTCCGCAAAGGCCTACAATTCCAGAGACTTACGGCGCCCACAGCCGTTTCACCTGTGCCAAAAACAGACGATCCCACCCAGGCAGGGCCTGGATGGGACCATCCGTCCTTGGACGTCTTCTTAAGTCGGGGCGATCAGGCCGAGACCCGCGAGGGCTCTTCCACGATCGAGAAGCGGACGCCGGCCTTGTGACGGCTTTCTTCCGAGACTTCCTTCCAGCACTCTTCGGCTTCCTTGCGGGTCTTGAACGGACCTTTGACCTGGGCCGAGCCTTCCACGAGCTTGTGGAAGTTCATCGAACCGAACTCGCCGCCGATCACCCAGAAATTGCTGCCTTTGGTCATTGTCAGTCTCCTGTTGAGGTGCGTGACCGGCCTGGACTCCAACCTGGCTTCCAGATCGGTCCGATCCGCCGTTAGCCGAACTGGTTCATCGTGTTGTGGACGCCGCCCGCCTTCAGCGCAGCTTCGCCCGCGAAGTACTCCTTGTGGTCGTCGCCGATGTCGGAGCCGGCCATGTTCTGGTGCTTCACGCAGGCGATGCCCTGACGGATCTCGGCGCGCTGGACGTTCTTGACGTAGCCCAGCATGCCCTGCTCGCCGAAATACTCGCGGGCGAGATTGTCGGTCGAGAGCGCGGCCGTGTGATAGGTCGGCAGCGTGATCAGGTGGTGGAAGATGCCGGCGCGCTTGGCCGAATCCGCCTGGAAGGTACGGATGCGCTCGTCGGCTTCCTTCGCCAGCGGCGTGTCGTCGTACTCCGCCTTCATCAGCTCGGCACGGTTGTACTTGCTGACGTCCTGGCCCGCTTCCTTCATCGCGTCGTAGACCTGCCAACGGAAGTTGAGGGTCCAGTTGAACGACGGCGAGTTGTTGTAGGCGAGCTTGGCGTTCGGCACCACCTTGCGGATGCGGTCGACCATGCTGGCGATCTGCTCGATATGCGGCTTCTCGGTCTCGATCCAGAGCAGGTCGGCGCCGTTCTGCAGCGAGGTGATGCAATCGAGCACGCAGCGGTCTGCACCGGTGCCGGGGCGGAACTGGTAGAGGTTGGAGGGCAGCCGCTTCGGACGCATCAGCTTGCCGTTGCGGTTGATGATGACGTCGCCGTTCTTGGCGTTCTCCGCGGTGATTTCCTCGCAATCGAGGAAGCTGTTGTACTGGTCGCCGATGTCGCCGGGCTTGTGGCTAACCGCGATCTGCTGCGTCAGGCCGGCGCCGAGCGAGTCGGTGCGGGTCACGACGATGCCGTCTTCGACGCCGAGCTCGAGGAAGGCGTGGCGGCAGGCACGGATCTTCGCCAGGAAGACGTCATGCGGCACGGTGACCTTGCCGTCCTGATGGCCGCACTGCTTCTCGTCCGAGACTTGGTTCTCGATCTGCAGCGCGCAGGCGCCCGCCTCGATCATCTTCTTGGCGAGCAGATAGGTCGCCTCCGCGTTGCCGAAGCCGGCGTCGATGTCGGCGATGACGGGGACGACGTGGGTCTGGAAGTTGTCGATCTTCTCGATCAGCTCCTTCTCGCGGTTCTTGTCGCCTTCCTTGCGCGCCTTGTCGAGCAGACGGAAGATGTCGTTGAGCTCGCGCGAATCGGCCTGACGCAGGAAGGTGTAGAGCTCCTCGATCAGC
The DNA here is from genome assembly GCF_020194055.1 of Bradyrhizobium sp. NBAIM03. NCBI lineage: Bacteria > Pseudomonadati > Pseudomonadota > Alphaproteobacteria > Hyphomicrobiales > Nitrobacteraceae > Bradyrhizobium > Bradyrhizobium sp. NBAIM03. The sequence goes on from NZ_JADYVS010000035.1 coordinate 41,541, forward strand.
GCCGGCACCGCGGTCTTCTCGTGCATGGACTGATCGGGCAGCGGACCGAATTCGGAGCGCAGCGCCGCGATCATCCAGCCGGAGAGATAGAGATAGGTGCGGTCGGTCTTGCCGCCGAAGTGCTTCTTGACCGAGATCAGCTTCTGCTGGGCGATGAAGCCGTGCCAGCAGCCCAGCGACTGGGTGTACTTGGTGGGATCCTTGTCATAGGCGGCCATGTCGGCGCGCATCACGGCCGCGGTGTAGCGGGCGATGTCGAGGCCGGTCTTGAAACGGTTCTGCAGGCGCATGCGCGCGACGGCCTCGGCCGACACGCCGTTCCAGGTCGGCTGGGTCTCGAGGAGCGCCTGAGCCGCCTTGACCTCGTCCTGATACGAGGACGGACCCTGGAGGGTGCTGATACCGCGGGGCTGGTAATTCATGTGCCTGATCCTTTCGCTGACGATGGCGAGCAGCCATCGACATTCTTGACAATGCATTGCGAGATGCGTGTCAGAAGCTAAACGCGAAAAGGAAAAGTTCGTACAGATGGCTTGTTTTTTATTGGTGATGTCATGTAACATCTGAACGTGTAATACATGTCACTTTGTAAAATTTGTAAATAATAGGTCAACTGTTCTGACCTTGATTGAGTCTGGAGATCTGAGACATGCCCGCCGATTCCGGCAAGAAACTCTTCGTCGGCCCGCGCTTCCGGCGAATCCGGCAGCAATTGGGGCTGTCGCAGACCCAGATCGCCGAGGGGCTCGGGATCTCGCCCAGCTATGTCAACCTGATCGAGCGCAACCAGCGCCCGGTCACGGCGCAGATCCTGCTGCGGCTGGCCGAGACCTATGACCTTGACCTGCGCGATCTCGCCACCGCGGACGAGGACCGCTTCTTCGCCGAGCTGAACGAGATCTTCTCCGATCCCCTGTTTCGGCAGATCGACGTGCCCAAGCAGGAGCTGCGCGACCTCGCCGAGCTCTGCCCCGGCGTCACCCATGCGCTGCAGCGGCTCTACGCGGCCTATACCGAGGCGCGTCAGGGCGAGACGCTGGCCGCGGCGCAGATGGCCGACCGCGACGTCGGCACGCGCTTTGAAGCCAATCCGGTCGAGCGCGTGCGCGAGCTGATCGAGGCCAACCGCAACTATTTTCCGGAGCTGGAGCAGGCGGCGGAAAATCTGCGCGACGAGTTGAACGAGCCCGCCGAAGGGCTGTATGCCGCGCTGATAACGCGCTTGCGCGAGAAGCACTCGATCCAGACCCGCATCATGCCGGTCGACGTGATGCGCGAGACGCTCCGCCGATTCGACCGCCACCGCCGGCAGCTGCTGATCTCGGAGCTGGTCGATCCGCCCGGCCGCGCATTCCAGCTCGCCTTCCAGCTGGGCCTGGCGGAATGCGCGCAGGCGCTGGAGACCATCATCGGCCGGGCCGGCCCGCTGGACGATGCGCCGCGGCGGCTGTTCCGGATCACGCTCGGCAACTACTTCGCCGCCGCCGTGATGATGCCCTACCCGGCGTTCCTCGCGGCCGCCGAAGCGCTGAACTACGACATCCACGTGCTGGCACAGCGCTTCAATTCCGGCTTCGAGCAGGTCTGCCACCGCCTCACCACGCTGCAGCGGCCGAACGCACGCGGCATTCCGTTCTTCCTCTTGCGCGTCGACAATGCCGGCAACGTCTCCAAGCGTTTCTCCTCCGGCACCTTCCCGTTCTCGAAATTCGGCGGCACGTGTCCGCTCTGGAATGTGCATTCGACCTTCGACACGCCGGATCGCCTGCTCAAGCAGGTGATCGAGCTGCCCGACGGCACGCGCTATTTCTCGATCGCGCAGATGGTGCGCCGCCCCGTGGCGCCGCATCCGCTGCCGCAGCCGCGCTTTGCCATCGGCCTCGGCTGCGAGATCCGCCACGCCGCCCGCCTGACCTACGCCACCGGCATGGACCTGGAGAAGGCCGAGGGCACCCCGATCGGCGTCAACTGCCGCCTCTGCGAGCGCGAGAACTGCGCCCAGCGCGCCGAGCCGCCGATCACACGCACGTTGATCCTGGACGAGACGACGCGGCGGGTGTCGAGCTTTGCGTTCTCGAATGCAAGGGAGTTGTGAGGCACACACTCTCTCTTCCGTCATGGCCGGGCTTGACCCGGCCATCCACGCGCTTCCGCGTACGCAGAAAGACGTGGATGCCCGGGTCAAGCCCGGGCATGCCGACCAAGTGTGTGGTCGCCGCTCCGGTCATCAATAGCGTGCGCCCTCACGCCAGCGTATGCACAATCACCGGTCCCGCCACGGCGCGGGCGTCGCCGGCGAGCAGCGGGCCGAGATCCTTCTCGATCCAGGCGATGGCGCGCTTGTTCGCTTCCTCGGCCTGCTCGAACTTGTCGAAGATCGAGATCGCGGTGACCGTGTCGTCGCCGCCATAGACGACGTAATAGGCGCGGAAACCGTCGACGTCGCTGATGATGGGAACGGCGCCGTCCTTGATGCGGCGCGTCAGCTCTTCCGCGCTCCCGCTTTTTGCCTTGGCCTGACGGATGGCGGCATACATGGCATCCTCCCCTTCCGGCTATGATGTGAGGGCCTCGAGCCCGGGCGGATGTTACGCCGAAGCGCGCAGCCGATCCACGCTTGGTTAACCCGCCCCTAATCCGCCCGCGCGATCTGCAACCAACGGTTAAGCACGCCTCAACATCAGTGCCTTAGTCTCGCCGCACTCACTTTTCGCAAACAAGGGCGGCCTAATCTGCCGGGCGAAGTGACATCAGGGGGTTCATCATGCGCATTGCGTTGCTGCTGACCGCAACCATCGTCGGCGCGCTATTCGCCAGTCCAACCATCGCCGGGTCGCTCGATGCCGGCGCGGCGCAGCCGCTGCCGCCGGGCTTCCAGAGCTACCGCGGCTACATGTTCGACATCTCCGAGAACCGCGACCGCAAGGATGTCGACAAGCTCACCGAGAACCTGAAGAGCCAGATCGACGTCGTCGAAGGCGTCGGCCTCTCCCCGCGCGTGCTGCGCTTCTTCCACACCGTTCCGATCGTCGCGAGCGAACTCGCCTGCCTCGACGAAGGCGCCGCCACCGCCTGCTACGGCCGGGTCACGCCGGACATGCAGCGCACCGCGCCCCGGACCCTGACGGTCTGGGACCCCGCCAAGCAGCGCTGGACCAATCCTAATGCCGTCGACCTCGCGGTCGATTCGGGCCTCGGCGTGATCATGCTGCGGCCGGACATGATGCGCTACGAGAAGGAGGCCGTGCTGCTGCACGAGATGCTGCACGCCTTCCACGCGCGGCTGCTGCCGGACGGCTACGCCAACAAGGGCGTGATCACCTACTACGCCCTCGCCAAGTCCAAGGACCTCTTGCCCAAGGAATCCTATGCGATGAAGAATCCCATGGAGTTCTTTGCGGTGACCGCCAGCATCTTCCTGGCCGGCAAGAGCGAATTCCACGATCCGAAGTCGCGCGAGGCGCTCAAGGAGAAGATGCCGGACTATTACAAATATCTCGTCGGCGTGTTCGGCTTCGACCCCGAGCCGGCGGCCTCGAACGGCCCGGTCGCCTCGCTGAAATGAGCGGACGGCGCCAAGCCAAGCCAAAGAGCCGCGCGAACAGCGCGGCTTTTTTGTTTCGCGCGCTCGGTAAGCTGCGGATGACGCACAGCCGGGAATTGCCAAGCCGGGGTCCGATCTGCATAGTCCCGCCCGCATCGATACCGTTTTCGAAGGGGATGAGAGACCATGGCGGAAGCCGACCTGGATGTCGTGATCCGGCAATTGGCCAGACAGCTGCATACGGGCCTGATGACCCGTGCCAAGGAGCGGCGGGATCGCTTCAACAGCCTTGCGGCCAAGGCCAAGGGCAAGGAGACTGGCGAGCGCTTCAAGATCATGGCCAAGGCCACCATGGAGCAGGCGACTGCAGCCGCCAAGCGCCTGCAGATGTCCGCCGATAACGTCGCCGACAGCTACGCGCGGTCGATGCGCCTCGCCGCCAGCACGCCTGTTACGGTGAAAGCGGAGAAGAAGGCAAAGGACGAGAAGCCGGCGAAGAAGGCCGCAAAGAAAGCCAAAGCGAAAAAGAAGACGTAGTCGTTGCACCCAGGGCTATCGCATATGACTTGCGGCGGCGGCCTGCGCACGCGCCTCGTCCTTCGAGACGGCGCTGACGCGCCTCCTCAGGATGAGGCTAATCAGCATCGGTGCGCGTTGAAACTGCTGCCGCGCATTCCGCCCTCATCCTGAGGAGCCCGCCAAAGCGGGCGTCTCGAAGGATGGCCGCAAGGAAAAACTCCCAAATGCGATAGCCCTGCCGTTGAACCGATCGCCGCTACGGGATTGGCGATCTGGAGGCTCGCCGGCCTGTCTCCCAATTATCTCCGGCTTGATCGGATCGCCGCGTTGCGCGTTTGCGACGCGCTCCCTCGCGGCCGCCGCAATCGGGCCGGCCGCGACGTCAACGATTCCTCCGCCCCAGGCATGGGCTGGTCGAACAGTCGAGCGACATCCCTCACATGTATTGCCTCACACTTTGGAGAAAGCGCTCTTTCTCGCCAGGCGCGTAACCTTGGGACGCCCCATAATAGGGTTCATTGAAGTGATTATAGGGTACCGCCCGGTACTGGACCGGCGCCCTCGGTGGCGCGTAGGTCTGGCGATGATGCCGCCGAGCGTTTCCTCTCGCCGGAGGACCGGCGTAGTAGGGATTGAGGACGCACATCTGGCCGTTTGCCGACGCCCTGCATTGGTCCATCGTCGTGAAGCTGCATCGGTAGTATGGCGTCATTCCGCGAGAAATGACGTTCAAGCAAACGGGATAAGCCGGGTCATATTTTTGGGCCCGAGCCTGCCCCGCTGTCAGAGCGATACTCAGGGTCAGAATCGTCAAAGCCCATTTGCACATTGGAAGCTCCTCCAGGGGCGCACGACATGGATGCACTCTGGACCCTGCCAGTATTGATCCAACTCAATACTAGTTGAATTGGTTCATACGCGCAGCAGACAGCCGCGACAGTCTCGCTTTCCGCATCTCTCACCGATCTCGCCGCTATGCGGCAAGCCACCTGTCCTAAAGACGTGAGAGGGTGCCGCCGCAAATGCCGCGCCAGATCCTCATCTTCGCGGCGCGGCCACCAGTGTCGGCTCGGCGCTGGCGAGTTCCGCGAGCTTGGCGCGCGCGGCCTCTCGCGCGCGACCGTCCTTGCCGGCGGGCAGCGCCAGCGCGGCCTCGAAATCGGCGCGGGCGTCGTCCGTCTGGCCGCGGGCGAGGAACGCAAGGCCGCGGTCGAGACGGGCCTGCGCATCGGTGGGGTCGAGGCGGACCGCCGTGCTGTAGCTCAGGATGGCGCGGTCGAGATCGCCCATTGCGGCGAGCGCGAGACCGCGCTGGTGATAAGGTGCCGCGCGCTTGGGATCGTGCGCGATCGCCTCGTCGTAATCCGCAATGGCAAGCTCGAGGTCGCCATTCTGCCGGCGCGCCAGCGCCCGGTCGCGATAGAGCGAAGCGCGGTTGGGATTGAGGTGAATGGCCTCGTCGAAATCGGCGATCGCCCGCTTGAAGTCGCCGTGACGCAGCGCGATCCGTCCACGTCCCGCATAGGCGAAGGCGATCAGCGAGCCGCGCAGCGGCGAGAAGCCGATCACGGCCGAGCAGATGTCGGGATCATCCTCGTCGCCGCAATTGACGACCATGTGCGTGGACAAGCCGACGAGCACGCAAAGGACGATCAGCAATGGTACGGCAATTCTGGTCATCTTCGACGGTGGCCGGCAGCGCGTCAGCCACCCATCCCCTTTCGAAGGAATGGTCACGCCGAGGAGTTAACACTGGTCGCGGACCCCCCTGTGTGCGCCAGATCACAAAGCCAGACGCAATCCTTGCCGGCTCCGTCAGCCCCAGGGACTACGACGTGAGGAGGAGCGGCCCCACGGCCCGCGCGGTGGATAGTTCTCGTTGGCGCCGACCGACGGCGCCGCGCGCGCGCCGAGCTCGGCCGCCAGTTGCTGGAGCGCGGCGACGCGGTTCTGCGTCGACGGGTGGGTGGCGAACAGGTTGTCCACCCCATGGCCCGACAGCGGATTGATGATGAACATGTGCGCGGTCGCAGGGTTTCGCTCGGCCTCGTAGTTCGGGACCTGGTGCGCAGCGCCCTCGATCTTCACCAGCGCAGAGGCCAGCCACATCGGCTGTCCCACGATGCGCGCACCGAGATTGTCGGCGGCATATTCGCGGGTCCGGCTGATCGCCATCTGCACCAGCATGGCACCGAGCGGAGCGAGGATCATCAACAGGATCGAGCCGATGATGCCCGGACCGCTGTTGTTGTCGCGATTGCCGCCAAAGAACATGCCGAACTGCGCCAGCATCGAGATCGCACCGGCGATGGTCGCGGTGATCGTCATCAGCAGCGTGTCGTGATGCTTGATGTGCGCGAGCTCGTGCGCAATCACACCGGCGAGCTCCTCGCGGCTGAGCTGGTTCATCAGACCGGTGGTGACGGCGACCGCGGCGTTTTCCGGATTGCGGCCGGTGGCGAACGCGTTGGGCTGGATCTCATCCATCACGAACACGCGCGGCATCGGCAGGCCGGCACGGCCCGCAAGCTCGGCGACGAGGCCGACCAGCTCCGGCGCGGTCGAACGATCGACCTCATGGGCGCCGTACATCGACAGCACCATGCGGTCGGAGTTCCAGTAGGTGAAGAGGTTGGTTGCGGCGGCAATGACGAGCGCGATCATGGCGCCCGAGGCGCCTCCGATCAGATAGCCGACGCCCATGAACAGGGCGGTCAGGCCAGCGAGCAGCATTGCGGTACGAAAATAGTTCATGGCCGTCTCCTGGGGCGGCCGCGGGCGAACCTCTGGCCGGCACCTTCGAAGTATGAATGCGGCCGCCGGCTGCAAGGTTCGTGCGTCGTGGAGCCGCAGACGCTAGCGGCGCCAGCCAGCCTTTCCGCCGCCACTAAAGCTTGACCGGGATTTGCGCAAAAACACACGCAGAGGCTTAGCAACCTGGAAAGCGCAATTTCCGCATAACTCGCGGTAACCGGGCACGCGGCATTGGCCTTGTGCATTGACCGGGTTCCCGTTGGCCTCCCGTCAGCAAGGTGACCGCCATGGTAGACCGCTCGAGCGCCGCCTCCGTCGCCCCCTCATCCGCCCCCTCTCCTCACGACGCCAGAACTGATGCGAAGGGTTTGCAAGACTCCCTGCACGAGCACCTCTTCACCAATGACGAGTCCGACCATGCTTCCACGACGCAGAGCGGGCAAGAATCGGGGCGCCGCTGGCCGTATCTGCGGCGCGGCGCCAAGGTCGCGATCGGGCTCGCCATCGTCGCCGTGTTCGGCTGGCTGCCGCTGCGGGCGATCTGGGAAAATTCGAGCGTCGAAGCCGTGCTGAATTCCCGCCTCGTCACCTTGCGGACTCCGATCGGTGGCCGCGTCGCAGCCGCCCAGCGCGTCACTGACCAGGCCAAGCTCGAAGCCGGGACCGTCGTCCTGCGCGTCTTCAACTCGCGCGGCGATCGCACCCGGCTCGACGATCTCCGGCGGCAGAAATCGCGCCTGGAGAATGAACGGCCGAGCCTTGCGGCGAAGCTCGCTTCGGCGCAGGCGGCACAAAAGGATCTGGCGCGGCAGGCCGCGCTATTTCGCGACGGACGCGTGCTCCAGCTCGAGGCCCGCATCGCGGAGATCCAGACCTCGATCGAGGCTGCGGCGGCGCGGCGGGACGAGGCCAGTGCCGCCGTCGAGCGCGCCTCCTCGCTGGCAAAATCGGGCAATGTCTCGACCGTCGAACTGGCACGTCTGACGCGCGAGCTCTCGGTGTCGCAACAGACCGAGCTCGGTGCGCGCAAGCGGCTGGACGCGGCCAAGGTCGAGCTCGCCGCGGCACGGAACGGATCCTTCCTCGGCGACAGCTACAACGACCGGCCGAGCTCGGTTCAGCGCGAGGAAGAGATGCGCCAGCGTGCCGGCGACCTCGAGGCCGATCTCGCGCGCACCGACACGGAGATCGCCTGGCTCGCCAACGAGATCATCGTCGAGGAGGTTCGGTTCGCGGATCTCACCGAAGCCAACATTACGACACCCGTCGCAGGCCGCGTCTGGGAAATGATGACATCGCCGGGCGAGGACGTGCAGGCAGGCCAGCCGTTGCTCAAAGTGCTCGATTGCAGCGGCGCCGTGATCACCGCCAATGTCACCGAGAACGTCTACAACCGCCTGCAGCTCGGCGACCACGCGACGTTCGAGCCCAATGACGGCGGCGAGCCGATCTCCGGCACCGTGGTCAACCTGACCGGCGCTGCCGGCGCGCCGGCCAATCTCGCCATCAATCCGGATGCGCTGAGCAAGGAGCCCTATCGTGTGACCGTGGCCTCGCGCGATGCCGCAGCTCGCGCCTGCACGGTCGGCCGCACCGGCCGCGTGGTGTTTGCGCGGCACGAGACCGCACCGTGACGGCGGCGCTGACGCCCGGCCTGATCGCGCTCGGCGCCTTCATGGCGATCGTACCGCTGCTGAGGCGCGACAGCACGATGGCACGCTCGTTCCTGGCCATTGTCTCGGTGACCTTGCTGCTGCGCTATCTCTATTGGCGGATCATGTCGACGCTTCCGCCGCCGCGCCTGACCGTCGATGCCGTGATCGGCTACCCCTTCATGCTGCTGGAGGCCGCCTCGCTCGTCGCGGTCGCGTTGTCGCTGCTGTTCCTGAGCCGGACGCGCGACCGCACCGGCGCAGCGAAGGTCGACGGCCGCACCACCGATCCGGGCGCACCGCTGATCGACGTCTTCATCTGCACCTACAACGAGGAACGAGGGATCCTCGAGCGTACGATCATCGGCGCGACGGGCATGGACTACGGCAATTACCGCGTCTGGGTGCTCGACGACGGAAGACGGCCCTGGCTGCGGCGGCTGTCCGGCGAGCTCGGCTGCCACTATCTGACGCGGCCCGACAACCAGCACGCCAAAGCAGGCAACATCAATCACGCACTGAGGCATGTCGGGGCGCTGCCGGAGCGGCCGCAGTTCGTCGCCATTCTCGATGCGGACTTCGTGCCGCGGCCCGATTTCCTTGCGCGCACCGTCTCGCTCATGGACGATGCGTCGGTCGGCGTGGTCCAGACCCCGCAGCACTTCATCAATCCCGACCCGATCCAGACCAACCTCGCCGCGACCGACGTCTGGCCCGACGAGCAGCGCTTCTTCTTCGACATCCTGCTGCCGGCCAAGGACGCCTGGGGCGTCGCGTTCTGCTGCGGCACCTCCTCCCTCATCCGCTATTCCGGACTGATGCGGATCGGCGGCTTTCCGACCGATTCGGTGACGGAGGACTATCTCGTCACGCTGCGCCTCAAGGAACGCGGACTCAATACGATCTATCTCAACGAGCGCCTGACGATCGGGCTCGCGCCGGAAGGGCTGAAGGAATACATCACCCAGCGCGCCCGCTGGTGCCTCGGCTTGATGCAGATCGTGCGCGGCCGCAGCGGACCGCTCTCGCGGGACTCGAAGCTGCCCTTCATCGACCGCCTCTCGCTGGCCGACGCCTTCATGAGCTGGTCCGCGGTCTACACCTCGAAAGTGGCGGGCCTTGTGGTGCCCTGGCTGTTCCTGCTGTTCGGCATCCAGGCGGTGCGGGCTGATCTGAGCGAGCTGTTGCGGGTCTTTCTGCCCTTCTATGTCTGGAACGGCCTCAGCATGGCCTGGCTTTCGCGCGGCCGCTCGCTCGCAATGATGACGGATGTCTCCCAACTGATTGCCGCGCCTGCCGTGCTCAAGGCGGTGGCGACCGGCCTGTTGAAGCCGAAGGGACACAAGTTCAAGGTCACCGCGAAAGGCGGCGACCGCGACCGACGCTTCGTCGAATGGCCGCTGCTGCGCATCTACGGCTGCGCACTTTTCATCACGCTCGCATCCATCGCTTATGCCTTCATCCTGCAGCAGCGCGGCGAGAACATCGCCTATGGCGGACTGGCGCTGGCCTGGAGCTTCTACAACGCGTTCATCCTCACCGTGGTCTGCTTCGTCTGCATCGAGCAGCCGCGCAAGCGCAAGGCGGAGCGCTTCAATCGCAACGAGCCGGTGCTGCTGCGCCAGGACGGCAGGTCGCATCTGGCGCGGCTCGCCGATATCTCCATCACCGGTGCGCGGCTAATCGATCCCGATCCGCCGGCGCCTGGGAGCACGATCGAGTGCCAGATCTACGGCCGCTCGATCGCGGCCATCGTGGTGCGGCGGACCATTGATGGATTTGCCGTGCGGTTCGCGGAAGGCATGGACACGCGCGTGCATGCAATCAGGGCGTTCTATGCCGGCGAGTATGTTCGGGCCTATCGGGGCGTCAGGGCGCTCCCGGTCGGTAAGGCGCTGCTGATGCGGCTGTTCGGCTAGCGCCACCCACTGGTAGCGGCAAGGTCCGCTTACTCGCCGCTAGGGGGCGGGATGCACCTCTCTCGAGCTATCCGACTCGACGCCTGTGGCCACTCGAGCGCTCTGGATATCGATCATCAATTGCTTCGCCATCTCCTGCAGGCGGTCACGATCCCGGTCGGTGAACTCCCGCGGCTGAGTATCGATGACACAAAGGCAGCCTACAACATGACCGGATGAAGTCCGGAGCGGGACCCCCGCGTAGAAGCGAATGCCTCGCTCCAGCACATGCGGATCGTCGGCGAAGCGCGGGTCTTCGGTCACATCCTCCGAAACCAGCATATCGCCTGCAGCGATCACATGCGCGTCGAGGGAGCCCTCGTGATTGCTCGGCAGACCTGCTTGAACTTCTTGGGCGCGGGCTTCAGCGGCGGTTAGCTGAATATGATCGACCAATGTCACCAGCGCGATCGGAACGTTGAACGCTTGCGCGACCTTTCTGGACGCCTCATCCAGGTCCTGGCGTTTCGAGGCGTTCAAGCCAAGTCCGCGCAGCGCGGCGAGCTGCGCACGTTCGGCGTCGGCCGTGAGCTGGGGCGGATCGCCGAGAGCTGCCGCGCGACCGACCCATGCTTCAACCTGCTCAACGCATGCTTGAAGAGAGGCGAATGCCGCGTCGGCCCCCATCTGGGTGTTGAGCTCTCCCGTCTGTTCCGTTCCGGCGATCAAATTCCAGCAGCAGGCGGCAAGCTTCACCTGTGGAGCCCGACGGCGCAGGCGACGAAAGACATAGCGGGCGTAGACCTGCGGCTGCGGGTGAAAGTAGGACAGGCACACCACGTCGACCCCCTGGAGATCGAGTTGCTCCAATGCTCCCCGACTGACCGCGATCGGCGGCAAGACCTTGGCGCCGATGGTGCGTTCCTCGAGCACCTGCGCGAGCATCTCCGCCGCTGCATGATCGAGCTCCGTGCGTCCAGCGAGACAGAGGACGCATGGTCGCTGCGCAGTGTGATTTCCCTCGTCCACTGCATTCGCTTTTTCGCGGATATGGTCATCAACCTCCCGGACAACCGAAATAGCCGTATCCGCAACAAGACGCCGGTAATTGGTGTCGATGCCGCTGCGCTGACGATCATTCTCCGCCAGGCGCAGCGCCGGAATTCCGACGTTGTCGTACAGCTCGCGCGAGGAACACTCGTCGACATAGTTCTCGGCGAACTCAACCGCCTCCTCCAGGTTGCCGGCCAATAGGCGCTGGTAGAGTTGCTCCTCCGGCGCGAGCACAGGGTCGCTGCCGAGCAGAACGCCCAAGAACTCCAACTGCGGGACGTAGCGCCCCATGACGACGAGGCAGACGGTCAAAGGTGTCGCCAGAAACAGCCCGACGGGTCCCCACAGCATCGTCCAAAAGATCGCGGCGATGATAATTGCGAGGGACGACAGCCCGGTGCTGGATCCGTAAAGCCAAGGCTCGACAACATTGTTGCTGACGAGTTCAGCCGTAACGAACAAACCGACGACCCAGAACAGCATCGTCCAGCCTGGATCGACGGCGATGGCCAGGGCAACGGGAAATATAGCAGCCAGGAAAGGACCGAGGTAGGGAATGAATCGAAGTACCGCTGCGAGCAAGCCCCAAAGAATCGCGTTCGGCACGCCAACAAAGTAGAGTGCAACACCGATCGGCACGCCGTAAGTCAGATTGACAACAAGCTGCATCAGCAGATAGCGGCTGACCCGCGAGGCAGCATCGTTGATGGCCTGAGTACTCTTCTGAAGGTCACCGGCTCCGGCTAACTTGATGAATCGGTCGCGCAGGTCTTCGCGCTCGAGCAGCACGAAGATCACGAAAATGACGACCAGCCCGGAAGTCGCAAGCGGCGCCAGCAATGGACCTATGACCGATCGAATGAGCTCCAGCGGTCTCGGCTGTGGCGGCTCCACCCGCACGGTGACAGGCTCCCGACTCTCACTGCCGGTGCCAAGCCGGGAGGATGCAGCCGCCGACTTTTTCTCATCTCCCGAGATCTCTCTGCCGAGATCCTGCATCGTCGTGGTAACGGCGTCGACGACCCCACCGCCCGGCGCGGAGCTTTGCAACGAGCGGATCTTCTCGGTGATGGTGGTCTGATAATTGGGAAGGTTGCTGGCGAGTTGGACCAGTTGGCGCCCAACGACCAAGGCGACCCCTGCGACGACGATGAAGGCAATGGAAACGGCAATTAGCACCGCTGCAATGCGGGGCACTTTCCAACGTCTCAGCCAATTGACCAAGGGCGTGAGAACGAAGCTCAGCAGGATCGCAAGGGCAAAAGGAACGAAGATTTCCCGGCCGAGATAGAGGGCTCCGATGGCTAGGACGATGCCGCCGGCCGTGAGCATGGGCGAGGTTGCGGCTCGCACGGCCGGTGTTCGTTGCGTCGACGCCGGAGGCAACTCGGCCACAGAACGAGCCTTTCCGTAACGGTTTCGACAGGTCAACCCCGATTCGGCGGGATTGATCCAACCGAGCCGATCGCTTGATTTCTGAATACATGCCCCTGCGCACCAAGGCGGGCGACCTATCGTCCTCCAGATCAGGTGCAGGGTGGGGATGGCCTGGGGCGGCCGCTTCCCCTAAACTTCGGCCGAATCCACGCCTGCCCTTCCCCGCCGGAACCCCCATGGTCCAGACCCGATTTCCGATCGCGGCCCTCGCGCTTATCGCATGCACGGCCACGGCATCCGCCCAAATGCTTCCGCCTCCTGCCAAGCCCGCAGTGCCGAAGGCCCCCTCGCCGCGCGCCGCCTCGTGCCACAATGGCGCGAGCTTCGATCGCTTCCTGACCGAGGTGAAGCAACAGGCGGTGGCCGCCGGCGTGTCGCAGCGCACGATCGCGGAGGCATCGCCCTATCTCGTCTACGACCAGGGCATCGTCAACCGCGACCGCGGCCAGCGCGTGTTCGGACAGCTCTTCACCGAATTCGCCGGCCGCATGGCCGCGGCCTATCGCATGCAGAACGGGCAGCAGCACATCAAGCAATACGCCGCGGCGTTTGCGCGCGCGGAAAAGGAATACGGCGTGCCGCCCGCGGTGATCGCCGCGTTCTGGGGCCTCGAGAGCGATTTCGGCGCCAACATGGGCAATTTGCCGACGCTGAAATCGCTGGTGTCGCTCGCCTATGATTGCCGCCGTTCGGAGATGTTCGTGAACGAGACCATCGCGGCGCTGAAGATCATCGACCGCGGCGATCTGCATCCCGACGAGATGATCGGCTCCTGGGCCGGCGAGCTCGGCCAGACCCAATTCCTGCCCGTGCACTACGTCAACTACGCGGTCGACTTTGACGGCGACGGACGGCGCGATCTGTTGCGCTCGCCGGCCGACGTGATCGGCTCGACCGCGAACTACATCGCAAACGGATTGAAGTGGCGGCGCGGCGAGCCGTGGCTGGAGGAGATCAAGGTGCCGCCGAACCTGCCGTGGGAAAAGACCGATCTCACGGTACGCGAGCCGCGCTCGACATGGGCGCAACTCGGCGTCACCTATCCCGACGGCCGGCCCTTGCCGAACGACAATCTCGCAGCCTCCGTGCTGCTGCCGATGGGGCGCTTCGGGCCGGCCTTCATGGCCTATCCGAATTTCGCGGCTTACACCGAGTGGAACAACTCGCTGATCTACGCGACCACCGCGGGCTATCTCGCCTCGCGCATCGCCGGGGCGGCGCCGATGCGCAAGCCGGCTGCGCCGGTCGCGCAGTTGCCGTTCAACGAGCTCAAGGAATTGCAGCAGCTGCTGGTGCGCGCCGGCTTCAACGTCGGCAAGGTCGACGGTGTGCTGGGGCAGCAGAGCCGCGCCGCGGTGAAGGCGACGCAGATCAAGTACGGCCTGCCGGCGGATTCCTGGCCGACCGCCGAGCTGCTTGCGCGCATGCGCGGCGGCACGGCGCAGGTCCTGCCCCAGACGACGGTGCGGTAGAACTTTCGCATCGCACAAGCGGCTTTCCGCGATTGCAATTTTCCATGAGGCTCCCATGTGAGTGGCTCAGGTTTCCTCCTGAGATTTCCCACCATTTGAAGCGAGCATCACATGTCCTTCTACGACGCCGTCGTCCCCGCTTATTTGCAGATGCTGAACAGCGTGACCGGGCTGCTCACCAAAGCTGAGGCGCATTGCGCGGCCAGGAAGATCGATCCCAGCGTCCTGCTCGGCTCGCGCCTCTTCCCGGACATGCTGCCGCTGTCGCGGCAGATCCAGCTGGTCAGCGACTATCCGACCAGAGGCTGTGCGCGGCTGACGCATAGCGAGGTCCCCTCGACGCCCGACACCGAAACCAGCTTTGCGGAGTTGAAGCAGCGGCTGGCGAAAACGATCGACTATGTCAAATCCTTCAAGCCCGAGCAGTTTGAGGGCGCCGACGCCAAGGACGTCACCTTTCCGATCGGCCCCGGCAAGACCATCACCATGACGGGACAGCAATTCCTGAGCTCGTTCTCGCTGCCGAACCTCTATTTCCACGCCGCGATCGCCCACGGCATCTTGCGTCACAACGGCGTTGAGATCGGCAAGCGCGATTTCCTCGGCGCGAACTGATTTGTGAAATCGCACGGCCGCGACAGTGGGATTTCGCTGTCGCAGCCGACATTGCACACGAATTATGCTACGCGCGCCCTGCCGCGTAGCTCGCCTGCACTTTGCGTATGGCTCATCCCTTGCGCCCGATGTCGCGATGCACAATTGTTCGAGACCTCTCACCGCCCGGAAGCATTCCCATGAGCCGTTCGACCAAATTGTTTGAGACCTACAAGCTCGGCCCGATCACGCTGGCCAACCGTCTGGTCATGGCGCCGCTGACGCGCAACCGTGCCGTACCCGGCACCTTCGTGCCCGGTCCGCTCGCCGCCGAATATTACGCCCAGCGTGCATCCGCGGGCCTGCTGATCACCGAGGCGAGCCAGGTCTCGCAACAAGGTCAGGGCTACCAGGACACGCCCGGCATCTATAGCAAGGAGCAGGTCGCCGGCTGGCGCAAGGTCACCGACAAGGTGCATGAACGCGGCGGCAAGATCTTCATCCAGCTCTGGCATGTCGGCCGCATCTCGCATGTCGATCTGCAGGCGAATGGCGCAGCCCCGGTGGCACCGAGCGCGATCCGAGCCAAGGGCAAGACCTTCGTCAACGGCGGCTTCGCCGACGTCTCCGAGCCGCGCGCCCTCGAGCTCTCCGAGATTCCCGGGATCATCGACGACTTCAAGCGCGCCACGAAGAACGCGCTGGAAGCCGGCTTCGACGGCGTCGAGATCCACGGCGCCAACGGCTATCTGCTCGAGCAGTTCGCCAAGGACGGCGCCAACAAGCGCACTGATGCCTATGGCGGCTCGATCGAGAACCGCGCGAAGCTGATGCTGGAGGTCTCCAAGGCCGTCGTCGCCGAGGCCGGCGCCGGGCGCACCGGCATCCGCATCTCGCCGGTGACGCCGGCCAACGACATCTCGGATTCCAACCCGCAGGCCCTGTACGATCACATCGTCGACGGCCTCAGCGCGTTGAAGCTGGTCTATCTCCACGTGGTCGAGGGCGCCACCGGCGGGCCGCGCGACATCGCGCCGTTCGACTATGCATCGTTGCGCAACCGCTTCTCGGGCGCCTACGTCGCCAACAATGGCTACGATTTCGACCTCGCCAGCAAAGTGCTGGAGGCGAACGCCGCCGACCTCATCGCCTTCGGCAAGCCGTTCATCTCCAACCCCGACCTGGTCGAACGCTTGAAGGCGGGTGCGGCGCTGAACGACTGGGACAAGAACACCTTCTACGGCGGTGGTGCGAAGGGCTACACGGATTACCCGACGCTGGCGGCCGAGCCGGCGGAGTAGGTTCTTCTCCACACATGACGCTGGTCATGCCCCGCGAAGGCGGGGCATCCAGTACGCCGCGGCTTCTCGGTTCAACCACGACCGTCTCTGGAATAATGGATTGCCCGCCCCTGTGCGCAATTGCGCACTAGGCGGGCAATGACACCGAGGGTGTGAAAAACCCTCGCACCACAACGACAAAACAAAAAGGCCGGGATCGCTCCCGGCCTTTCGTGTTTGATATCGCTCTAAGCGCCGCTTACTTCACTTCCGCGCGCTTGGGCGGAGTGGCGGGCCACGACTTGATCAGGGTGTCGTAGTCCACTGTCTCGCCCTTCGGCTTCTCGTTGGCGAGCTTGCGCTGGGGCGCGATGGTGCCGTCCTTCTGAGCCTTGGCGAACCAGTACTCGGCCGACTCCTTCTTGTGCAGCTTCGGACCGCAGGCGCCCTGCACGCCGGACTTCTCCAGACGCTCCAGCACGGAGTCCTGGGCCGCCGCGAGAGCATCCATCGCCTGCTGCGGCGTCTTCGCACCGGACGACGCATCGCCGATGTTCTGCCACCACAGCTGCGCGAGCTTCGGATAGTCGGGCACGTTGTTGCCGGTCGGGGTCCACTGCACGCGCGCGGGCGAGCGGTAGAACTCGATCAGGCCGCCGAGCTTCGGCGCACGCTCGGTGAACGACTTGTCCCAGATGTCGGATTCACGGATGAAGGTGAGACCGACATGGCTCTTCTTCAGGCTCACCGACTTGGAGACGATGAACTGGAGATAGAGCCAGGCTGCCTTGCGGCGATCCGGCGGAGTCGACTTCAGCAGCGTGGCGGAGCCAGCGTCCTGGTAGCCGAGCTTCATGCCTTCCTTCCAATAGGAGCCGTGCGGCGACGGAGCCATACGCCACTTCGGCGTACCGTCCGCATTCACCACCGGCAGACCCGGCTTCACCATGTCGGCAGTGAAGGCGGTGTACCAGAACATCTGCTGGGCGATGTTGCCCTGCGACGGCACGGGGCCGGACTCGGAGAAGGTCATGCCCTGCGCCTGCGGCGGGGCGTACTTCTTCATCCAGTCGAGATACTTCGTGATCGAGTAGACTGCGGCCGGACCATTGGTGTCGCCGCCACGCTCCACCGAAGAGCCGACCGGGCGGCAGCCCTCCATCCGGATGCCCCATTCGTCGACCGGCAGACCGTTCGGAATGCCCTTGTCACCGTTGCCGGCCATCGACAGCCAAGCGTCGGTGAAGCGCCATCCGAGCGAGGGGTCCTTCTTGCCATAGTCCATATGGCCGTAGACCTTGACGCCGTTGATCTCCTTGATGTCGTTGGTGAAGAACTCGGCGATGTCTTCATAAGCCGACCAGTTCACGGGCACGCCGAGCTCGTAGCCATACTTGGCCTTGAACTTGGCCTTGTAGTCGGCATTGGTGAACCAGTCGTAGCGGAACCAGTAGAGGTTCGCGAACTGCTGGTCGGGCAGCTGATAGAGCTTGCCGTCCGGCCCGGTGCCGAACGACTTGCCGATGAAGTCGTTGACGTCGAGCATGGGGTTGGTGACGTCCTTGCCCTCGCCGGTCATGTAGTCCGACAGCGCAATGGTCTGGCCGTAGCGGAAATGCGTGCCGATCAGGTCGGAGTCGTTGATCCAGCCGTCATAGACGTTCTTGCCCGACTGCATCTGGGTCTGCAACTTCTCGACGACGTCACCTTCCTGGATGAGATCGTGCTTGAGCTTGATGCCGGTGAGCTCGGAGAATGCCTTGGCGAGCGTCTGCGCCTCGTATTCATGAGTCGTGATCGTCTCGGAGACGACGTTGATCTCCATGCCCTTGAACGGCTCGGCGGCCTTGGCGAACCACTCCAGCTCCTTCTTCTGGTCCTCCTTCGACAACGTCGAAGGCGTGAATTCCGCGATCCATTTCTGGATCACGGCCTCGTCGGCGGCGCGAACCGGCGCCGAGACGGCGAACGACACCGCGATGATCGCAGCGGCGCTGGACATGGTCAGAAAACTATTCTTGGTCAATGGACCTTTCCTTCTCCTAAACTGTCGCATGTTGTTCCTCCGTTGCAGCGACAAACTTTTATACAGGCCCGGGTTGGTCCCGGATCTGGCCGTCCCTTCGCAAGCTTCAGACCGTGCGGAAAATGAGCGCGGCCGTGACCAGCGAAATTCCTGATGCGAGCCACAGGCTCGAGATTTCAAACCCCTCCTCGCCGATAGGCAGCGTAGCGATCGCGTCGGTGCCGACGAGGCCGATCCAGGCGAGGTGGATGACGGCGGCCGCGATCAGCGAGATGAACAGTCGATCGCCGCGCGTGGTCGGGATGCGCAGCACGCCGACACGCTCGGCCTCGGGATAGACCGCGGCGAGCCAGGTCATCACGAGAAGCGTGCAGGCGAGCGCGGCGAAGAAGATCGCGGTCGGCAGCGTCCAGGCCATCCATGCGATGGATTCCATTGATGCCTCCTCAGACGCGGCCGAGCGCGAAACCGCGCGCGATGTAGTTGCGGACGAACCAGATCACCAGCGCGCCCGGAATAATGGTGAGCACCCCGGCGGCGGCGAGCAGGCCCCAATCCATGCCGGCCGCCGACACCGTACGCGTCATGATCGCTGCGATCGGCTTGGCATGCACCGACGTCAGCGTGCGCGCGAGCAAGAGCTCGACCCAGGAGAACATGAAGCAGAAGAAGGCGGCGACGCCGATGCCGCTCGCGATCAGCGGCACCAGGATCTTGATGAAGAAGCGCGGGAAGGAATAGCCGTCGAGGAACGCGGTCTCGTCGATCTCGCGCGGCACGCCGGAGACGAAGCCTTCGAGGATCCACACCGCGAGCGGCACGTTGAAGATGCAGTGCGCGAGCGCGACGGCCCAGGGGGTGTCGAACAGGCCGATCGCCGAATAGAGATTGAAGAACGGCAGCGCATAGACCGCCGCCGGCGCCATGCGGTTCGACAACAGCCAGAAGAATAAATGCTTGTCACCGAGGAAACGGTAGCGGGAGAAGGCGTAAGCCGCCGGCAGCGCCACGGCGATCGAGATGATGGTGTTGAGGACGACGTATTCGAGCGAATTGATGTAGCCCGAATACCAGCTCTCGTCGGTGAAGATGCGCTTGTAGTGCTGCAGCGTCGGAGTGTGCGGCCACAGCGTCATCGTCGAGACGATCTCGCTGTTGGTCTTGAAGCTCATGTTGACGAGCCAGTAGATCGGCAGCAGCAGGAAGATCAGGAACAGCCCCATGATGAGGCGACGGCCGGGGATCGAATGCATCAGGCCACTCCTTCCCTTGGCTCGAGTGCGGGCACGGGCTTGAGCGCGGCCGCGGGCTTGGGCTCCGCCGCCGGCTCGCTCGAAGCCTGGACTTTGCGTTCGACACCGGCATTGGTCATGACGGTGTAGAAGATCCAGCAGACGATCAGGATGATGAGGTTGTAGACCAGCGACAGCGCCGCGGCCTTGCCGAGGTCGAACTGGCCGAGCGCAATCTTGACCAGCTCGATCGACACGAAGGTGGTGGAATTGCCGGGCCCGCCACCGGTGACGACGAACGGCTCGGTGTAGATCATGAAGCTGTCCATGAAGCGCAGCAGCACCGCGATCAAGAGCACGCGGTTCATCTTCGGCAGCTGGATCGCCTTGAACACGGCCCAGCGCGAGGCGCCGTCGATCTGCGCGGCCTGGTAATAGGCTTCGGGAATCGACTTCAGGCCGGCATAGCACAGCAGCGCGACGAGGCTGGTCCAGTGCCAGACGTCCATCACGATGACCGTGAACCAGGCATCGACGTCGTTGGAGACGTAATTGTAATCGAAGCCCATGGCATTGAGGACGTAGCCGAGCAGGCCGATGTCGGGACGCCCGAAGATCTGCCAGATGGTGCCGACCACGTTCCAGGGGATCAGCAGCGGCAGCGCGAGAATGACGAGGCAGGCTGCGACGGTCCAGCCCTCGCGCGGCATCGACAACGCGACGACGATGCCGAGCGGCACCTCGATGGCCAGGATGACGAGCGAGAAGAACAGGTTGCGGCCGAGCGAGGCGAGGAAGCGGCCGCCGAGGTCGGTGGAGGGATCGAGCAGCTCCTTGAACCAGCCCACGCCGTTCCAGAAGAACTGGTTGTTGCCGAAGGTGTCCTGCATCGAATAGTTCACCACCGTCATCAGCGGCAGCACCGCCGAGAAGGCGACGACCAGGAACACCGGCAGCACCAGGAACCAGGCTTTTTGGTTGACGGTCTTGTCCATCAGGCGGCTCCCTCCACCAGAAGGCTGTCGGCATAGACGTGGACGTGCGACGGATCGAATTTCAGCCCGGCGGTACCGTCCGCGCTGGTGAAGCCGCCAGGAGCGCGCGCCGCGAGCTTGGCATCGCCGACGCGCACGCGCGCGAAGCGGATGCGGCCGAGGTCGTCGATGCGATCGATCCTGGCGGTGAGCAGGCCAGGTGCGGGCGCGACCACCTCGACGAATTCGGGACGAACGCCGATCTCGATCTTCGCCCCGGCAGGCAGATTGTCGTAGCTGCGGTTCAGCGCGATGACGTGGCCGTCGATCCTGGCCTCGCGCCCCCTCACCTCGGCCGGCAGGATGTTCATGCCGGGCGAACCGATGAAATAACCGACGAAAGTATGCGCCGGCTTGTCGAACAGCTCGGCCGGCGTGCCGCTCTGCACGACGCGACCGTCATGCATGACCACGACGGTGTCGGCGAAGGTCAGCGCCTCGGTCTGGTCATGGGTGACATAGATCATCGTGAGGTCGAGCTCGCGATGCAGCGCCTTCAGCTTGGAGCGGAGCTGCCATTTCAGCTCGGGATCGATCACCGTCAGCGGCTCGTCGAACAGCACGGCGGCAACGTCGTTGCGCACGAGACCGCGGCCGAGCGAGATCTTCTGCTTGGCGTCGGCGGTCAGGCGCGTGGCCTTGCGGTTCAGATAGGGCTCGAGATCGAGCAGGCGACCGATCTCGGCGACGCGCCTGTCAATGTCGGCCTTCGGTACGCCGCGATTCTTCAGCGGAAACGCCAGATTCTCCCCCACCGTCATGGTGTCGTAGATCACCGGAAACTGGAACACCTGCGCGATGTTGCGCTTCTGGGTTGACAGCGGTGTGATGTCCTTGCCGTCGAACAGGATCTTCCCCCGCGACGGCGTGATGATGCCGGAGATGACGTTCAGAAGCGTGGTCTTGCCGCAGCCGGAGGGGCCGAGCAGCGCATAGGCGCCGCCCTGCCGCCAGGTCATGGTGACAGGCTTGAGCGCAAAGCTCTCCTGCGGCGCATCGTTGCCGCCGTAGGAATGGGCGAGATCGACGAGGTCAATGCGGGCCATGGCGCATCTCCCTCAAGCTTTTTTCTTTGACGCGTTTTCTTCACGCGAGCCGCTAGGCACTTCGCTTGAAAACGCTATGGAGCCCGGTGCCGCGACCAGACGGTCGGCAGCATCGAAGACGAAGACATCATTGGGATCGAGCACGGCATCGAGCATCTGGCCCGGCTCGAACTCGTGCACGCCGTGCAGCACCGCCACCCAGTTCGATCCGTCGCGGGTCAGATGCACGAAGCTCTCCGAACCCGTGATCTCGGTCACCGTGACAGTGGCGTGGAAGGCGTGACGGTCGGCCTCGCCATTGGCAAGCCCGAGCTGATGGGCACGAAAGCCGACGCGATAGAAGCCGTCGGGCAGACCGGCATAAAGCCCGGACGCGGGCGCTGCACTCCCGCCCGCATATTGGACCATGCCGTTCCCCTTCTCGAGGCCCACGAGATTCAGCGGCGGATCCGAAAACACCTGCGCAACGCGCAAGGTCTGCGGCCGGCGATAGACATTGGTGGTCTCACCCATCTGCAGCGCCTGGCCCTCCCACATGCACACCGTGTTGCCGCCGAGCAGCAGCGCCTCGGTCGGCTCGGTTGTGGCATAGACGAAGATCGCGCCGGAGGCCTCGAAGATGCGCGGCAGCTCCGCCCGCAGCTCCTCGCGCAGCTTGTAGTCGAGATTGGCGAGCGGCTCGTCGAGCAGCACGAGGTCGGCGCCCTTGACCAGCGCGCGTGCGATCGCGGTGCGCTGCTGCTGGCCGCCGGAGAGCTGGAGCGGCGTGCGCTTCAGGAACGGCTCGAGCCGCAGCAGCTTTGCGGCCTCGGCGACGCGCGCCTCGATCTCGTCGCGCGGCTTGCCCTGCACGCGCAGGGGCGAGGCGATGTTCTCGTAGACCGTGAGCGAGGGGTAGTTGATGAACTGCTGGTACACCATCGCGACCGAGCGCTGGCGCACGTCGGCGCCGGTGACGTCCTTGCCGTTGACGAACACCTTGCCCGTGGTCGGCTTGTCGAGGCCGGCGAGCAACCGCATGATCGAGGTCTTGCCTGACAGCGTCGGCCCGAGCAGCACGTTGAGCGTACCGCTCTCGAGCGTCAGCGAGACGTCACGGATGTGCGGCACGCCTTCCACGGTCCGGGTCACGTGATCGAGTGTCACGGTCATGAGCGTCCTCCCGTTTCCAGCAGGGGACTTTGCGCCACGGCATGGCTCCTGATCCAGTCGTCGAGGGTCGCGATCTCGTCGGCAGATAGTCGCAGGCCGAGCTTGGAACGGCGCCAGACCACGTCGTCGGCGGTGACGGCCCATTCGTTGGCCATGAGATAGCGGACCTCGCGCTCGGTCAGCGTGGCGCCAAAGGCCTGGCCGAGATCCGCAGCCGATTTTGCATCGCCGAGCAGCTTGATGGCACGGGTGCCATAGGCGCGCGCCAGGCGCCGCGCATGCTCATGGCTGAGGAAGGGATAGCCGCGCTGCAGCTCGGCGATCAGGCCGTCGATGTCGGATACGTTCATGTCACCGCCCGGCAGCGGCCATTTGCCGGTCCAGCCCTCGCGCGCTTTCGCACTGCGCAAGTAAGGCGCAAGGCGCTCCAGGGCCTCTTCGGCGAGCCTGCGATAGGTCGTGATCTTGCCGCCATAGATCGACAGCAGCGGCACGCCGCCGGGCGTGTCGAGCTCGAACACGTAGTCGCGCGTCGCGGCCTTGGCCTCGCTGGCGCCGTCGTCATAGAGCGGACGCACGCCGGAATAGGTCCAGACCACGTCGGCGGGCGCGACGGGCTTGGCCAGATATTCGCTGGCCGCCTTGCAGAGATACTCGATCTCTTCAGTCGTCGCCTTCACCTTGGCAGGATCGCCGTCATAGTCGCGGTCGGTGGTGCCGATCAGGGTGAAGTCATCCTGGTACGGGATCACGAAGATGATGCGGCCATCGGCATTCTGGAACATGTAGGCGCGGTCGTGGTCGTAGAGCTTCTTCACGACGATGTGCGAGCCCTGCACCAGGCGCACCTTGGCTTTCGCATTCACGCCGGCGCCGCGGCCGAGCACGTCCTCGACCCAGGGTCCGCCAGCATTGATCAGCGCCTTGGCCTGGATCTGCGAGCGCGCGCCGGTCAGCGTATCGACCATGCTGACGGTCCAGACGCCGTCCGACTGGCGAATCTCGGTGGCGCGGGTTCGGGTGCGGATCTCGGCGCCCTTGTCGGCGGCATCGCGCGCATTGAGCACGACGAGGCGGGCGTCGTCGACGAAACAGTCCGAATATTCGAAGGCGCGGCTGTAGCGGTTCGGGATCAGCGGCTTGCCGACCTCATCGCGCTTGAGATCGACCGAGCGGGTCGCCGGCAACAGGTGACGGCCGCCGATGTGATCATAGAGGAAGAGGCCGAGGCGCAGCAGCCAGGCCGGGCGCAGGCCGGCGTGATGCGGCAGAACGAATCGCAGGGGCCGGATGATGTGGGGCGCTATGCCCCAGAGGATCTCGCGCTCGATCAGGGCCTCGCGGACCAGCCGAAACTCGTAATATTCGAGATAGCGCAGGCCGCCATGCACGAGCTTGGTCGACCACGACGATGTCCCGCTCGCCAGATCGTTCATTTCGCACAGGAAAACGGTATTGCCGCGGCCCACCGCGTCGCGCGCGATGCCGCAGCCGTTAACACCGCCTCCGATGATGGCGAGATCGAAAATACGCTCCAACAGACGCATCCCCCGGCGACCGCCCGTTCCATCGAGCGGCTACTTTCGCTTTTGATTAGATCATACCGAAAAACGAAAGCAAGATGAAAGAGAGGCGAAAGGAAGCGAAAGCGGAAGTTTCTTGGTGAGCAAGAGGAGTTCATGTTGGGCAGCGCCACGGCGATTTGGGAGGCACCAGCACCTTGATTGGTCAGCGTCGAGCGATTATAGTCATACTAGTCAAAATGGTTTATCCCTATGGTCAATCGTAACGTTGAACCCGACCCGCTTCCAACGAATGACAGCTGGACGTTGGCCAATGCCAAGGCGCGACTGTCCGAGGTGATCGATCGCGCCCAGGCTGGCCCGCAGGTCATCACCCGTCACGGCAAGCCGAATGCCGTCATCGTTTCCGTCGAGGAATGGGCGCGCAAGACAGCGCGCAAGGGCACCCTGGCCGAATTCCTGCTGGCCTCGCCATTACGCGGCGTTGACCTTGAACTCGACCGGCTGCACGACACGCCACGCGACGAAGTGCCATGAACCTTTTGCTGGATACCAACGTGCTTTCGGAAGTTCAGCGGCCCGCGCCTTCGCCAAAAGTTGTGGCATGGCTGGATAGGATCGATGAGGACCGTGCGTTCATCAGCGTCGCCTCGATCGCCGAGCTTCGCCGTGGCATCGCATTGCTTGAGGATGGTCGCCGACGCACCGCGCTGGCCGTCTGGCTTGCCCACGATTTGCCTGCGCGGTTTGCCGAGCGCGTCCTGCCGATCGACCAAACAGTGGCCGAGCGTTCGGGTGACCTCATGGCGCAGAGCCGCAAGAGCGGCGTCGCATTGTCCGTCATGGACGGCTTCTTTGCGGCGACTGCGCTGGTCAACGATCTCACACTCGTCACACGCAACGTGAAGGATTTTGCGGCCTTCGGCGTTCCGCTGCTCAACCCCTGGGACGACGCTTAGCCTCTATCTCAGCCGCACCACTGGTGCGGCTTCCGGTGCGGCATCCTGCACCTCGGCCGACGCATCGTCGACCTCCGCGCCCTTCGGCATCGCCTCGACCACCTCGATGCCCTTGCTGTGGCAGATGGTGGCGAGGCGCTCGGGCAGCTCCTGGTCGGTGACGAAGGTCTGGATCTGGGTGATGTGGGCGATGCGCACCGGCGCGCTGCGGCGAAGTTTTGTGGAATCGGCGACCAGCATGACGCTGCGGGCATTGGCGATGATGGCCTGCGCCACCTGCACCTCGCGGTAGTCGAAGTCGAGCAGCGCGCCCTCCTCGTCGATCGCCGAGGCGCCGATGATGGCATAGTCGACCTTGAACTGTCCGATCAGCTGCGTCGCGGTCGAGCCGACCACGGCGCCATCGGCGCGCCGCACCGTGCCGCCGGCGACCACCACCTCGATGCGCGGATGGCGGTAGAGCAGCATGGCGACATTGAGGTTGTTGGTGATGACGAGCAGATCCTCATGCGAGGTCAGCGCGCTCGCCACCTCCTCCGTCGTGGTGCCGATGTTGATGAAGAGCGAGCAGCCGTTCGGGATCAGCGAGGCGGCGGCAGCGCCAATCGCCTTCTTCTCGTCGGCGGCGACGAAGCGGCGCGCCTCATAGGCGAGGTTTTCCACGCCCGAGGCGATGATGGCGCCGCCATGGATGCGGGTCAGCGAACGCCGCTCACAGAGATCGTTGAGATCCTTGCGGATGGTCTGCGCCGACACCTCGAAGCGGCGCGCCAGCTCCTCGACCATGACGCGGCCGGAGGCGCGCGCGATGTTGAGGATTTCGGCTTGGCGATGGGTCAATCCGGTCACGGCAAAGGCCTCAAATCAGAATGATGCATGGTGCGGCGGTTCGCGCCTGCGGTCAATGCGGACGCCGATCACGGTTGACGGATGAAGGTCCTCACCCCGCCATTTCTCACCATGCCATGGCACTTGCAAGACGTGCGAGCAGCGTCGGGTCGTCGAACGCGCTGGCGGAGGCGACCGCGCCTGCTCCAACCAGGTCAGCATGGCTGAGGCTGGTGCGGATGCCGACAGTCGGAATGCCGGCGGCCGTTGCGGACTGCACGCCGGTGCGGGAGTCCTCGAATGCGATCGAGGCTCGCGGGCTCGCGCCGACGAAACGCAGCCCCTCCTGATAGGGCAGCGGATGCGGCTTGCCGTGCGGCAGCTCGGCGCCGATCACCAGCGCCTTGAAACGATGCGTGATGCCGAGTCCTGAGAGCAGCAGCTCGGCGTTGAGACGCGGCGCGTTGGTCACCGCAACCATGGGAATGCCGGCGCCATCGGCGCGGTCGAGCAGCGCCATCAGGCCCGGCAGCGGCGCGATCTGCCCGGCCACCAGCGTGCGGAAGACCTCCTCCTTCTCTTCGAGGATGAGGGCGCGCCGCTCCGGCGCCTCGTGGGGCAGAAAGCGATCGCCGATGGCGACATTGGCGAAGCCCTGCAGCTCGAGGGAGAAACGTGCGTGATCGAAGACGTGTCCATGCGGGCCGAGCACCTGGTTGAAAGCCTTCAAGTGCAACGGATCGGTGTCGGCGAGCGTGCCGTCGATGTCGAACAACAGCGCCCGGCCCATTCCATCGTGTTTGGTCTCGATCATTTCCGTACTTTCCCAAATGCGCGGCGCATCGATGCGGAAGGCGTATCAATACGGCCTCGATCGCGCAATGACGCATCCACATGAGGCAGGTGACACTCGACAAAGTCGCGTGCGACTGCAACACTGATTGCAAGATCAAAAAGGAGGAAACGATGACGATCAACCGACGGGATCTGGCTCTCTCGACGCTCGCCGTGTCCGCGCTTGCGTTCGCCACGCCGGCGCTCGCCGCTTCGGCAGACGAGGACGCCGTGGCGAAGAGGGTCGAGGCCTTCCGCCTCGCCCAGATCGCGGCCGATCCCAAGGCGCTCGGCGCGCTCTGCGCGGAGGAACTGAGCTACAGCCATTCCAGCGGCAAGGTCGAAGACAAGGCGGCGTTCATCGCCAACGCCACCGACGGCAAATCGAAGTTTCTGTCCATCGAATACAAGGATCCCACCATCAAGGTCGTCGGCCCCGCAGCGATCGTGCGTTTCCACTGGCTGGGCGAGCAGGAGATGGCGGCCGATGGGAAAAAAGTATCGACCAACCTTCACATCCTGATGAACTGGCAGAAGCAAGGCGACGAGTGGAAGCTGTTGTCGCGGGCGGCGACGAAGTTGTGATCACGTCTTTCCCCTCTCCCCTTGCGGGAGAGGGTGGCTTCGCAAAGCGAAGCCGGGTGAGGGGTATCTATCCGCGGATCTAACTCTCTATTGAATTCGCGGAGCCAACCCCTTATCCGGCGCTTCGCGCCACCTTCTCCCGCATCCGCCTTCGCCAAGGCTTCGGCGGACATGAGGGGAGAAGGAAGAAGGCAGCAACATCAAGGGCGGCAAAAAATTCCGACCACGCCTCGCGGGCCGGAATGACAGTTACGCCGCCTCCTTCACCTCGCCATTCACCAGCCTGCGCGCGGCGCGCTCGGCTTCGCGGGCGTTGCGGAATAGCTGGCCTTCGAGACGGTTGAAGCGGTGCGATGAGGCGAAGAAGCAGTAGCCTCCAGAAGAACGAACGACGATACCTGCGGTCTGCGAATCGACTTCGATGATGTAGCTGTCCGGCATAGTCCGTGGCTTCCTCAGTGCGGGCAAACAACGGCGCTCCTGCCCAAAGGTTCCCAAGGGCATTGCGGCGTTTCCACCCCGAATCGACACGCAATTGAGTACGCCGGGACCTCATCCGTTTTATGACTGGTTCTTGACTGGTTCTTGGCGAAGCCGCGACGATGTGACTTGCTCGTGCCGCGTTCTGCGGCGCTGCAAGGCCTCGCAATATGGGACAGTGCGTCGCGCGCGATTACGTCGCGATCGGCGGATCGTTTCGCTGGATCGCCTGGGGACGGCCGTGGTCGTCGATCGAGACGTAGGTGAAATGACCGTCGGTGACGAGGAACGGATGCAACTCCTTGCGCCGCAATGCCCAGGCCTCGAGATGCACGGTCAGCGAGGTGCGCCCGACGCGCACGAGATTGGCGTAGACCGAGACGAGATCGCCGACATAGACCGCTTTGCGAAAATTCATCGCCTCGATCGCGACCGTCACGGTGCGCGACCGCGCGACCTTCGAGGCGAACACGCCGCCGCCGACGTCCATCTGGCTGAGCAGCCAGCCGCCGAAGATGTCGCCATTGGCATTGGTGTCGGCCGGCATCGCCAGCGTGCGGATGCAGAGATCCCCGCTCGGTCCGGCCGCTTGTTCGCTCATATGGCTCTCACTTGAAATTGTCCCAGCCCCGATCGGGCGCGAAGCGCGCGCCGAATCGTTCCGCCAGCGCGCGCAGAGTGGATACGATGTTCTCCACGCCGCGCGTGCGCGCATAATTCAGCGGGCCACCGCGGAAGGGTGCATAACCGGTGCCGAAGATCATGGCGCCGTCGACGGCATCGGCATCGTCGACAATGCCCTCGCGAAGCGCCGCGACGCAGACATTGGACATCGGCAACACCAGGCGGTCGATCATCTGGTCGGTGACCCGCGGTCCGGTCTCCGGCAAC
Organism: Bradyrhizobium sp. NBAIM03; assembly: GCF_020194055.1. NCBI lineage: Bacteria > Pseudomonadati > Pseudomonadota > Alphaproteobacteria > Hyphomicrobiales > Nitrobacteraceae > Bradyrhizobium > Bradyrhizobium sp. NBAIM03. Next base: position 70,334 of record NZ_JADYVS010000035.1, read on the forward strand.
GCTACTTTCTCCGCCTTGCCGTCCTTCCAGGTGTAAAAGCCCTTGCCGGTCTTGCGGCCGAGCTCGCTCTTGGCGACCTTCTCGCGCAGCCAGGCCGGCGTCGGCGGCAGGAGATCGCCGAACTTGGTGCGCAGCATGTCGCCGACGTCGAGGCAGATGTCGAGCCCGACCTGATCGGCCAGCTCGATCGGACCCATCGGCATGCCGAACTGCACGGCCGCTTCATCGATCAGGCGCTGGTCGATCTTCTCGTCCAGCATCACCATCGCTTCCAGCATGTAAGGCGTCAGCGCGCGGTTGACGAGGAAACCCGGCGAGCTCTTTACAGGAAGCGGCAGACGGTCGATCGCGCCGACGAAGGCGAGCGCCTCTTTCAGCACGTGTGCATCGTTGCCGTCATGGCTGACAACCTCGACCAATTGCAGCCGCGACACCGGGTTGAAGAAATGCAGGCCGACCAGCCGCTCCGGCCGCGCCAGCGTGGTGCGCAGATCCTGCAGCGGAATGCTGGACGTGTTCGTCGCAAGGATGGCTCCGGGCTTCATCCGCGGCTCGAGTCCGGCATAGACCTTCTGTTTCAGCTCCAGCTTTTCCGGCACCGCCTCGATAATGAGGTCGGCGTTGCGGACGCCCTCGCCGTCCATGTCGGGGATCAGGCGATCGAGCGCGTCGCGCACGTCGGTGGGCTTGCGGATGATCTTGCCGTAGAGGTCGGCCGCGCGCTTGACCGCGCCTGCGATCGGCTCCGGCTTCATGTCGGCGAGCGACACGCGAACGCCCTGCCCCGCACACCAGGCCGCGATGTCGCCGCCCATCGCGCCGGCGCCGATGACGTGGATATGCTTCACCGTGCTGCCGGCGCCTGCCGCCTTCTTCATCTGCTCGCGCAGGAAGAAGACCCGGATCAGATTCTGCGCGGTCGGCGTCACCATCAGCTTGGCAAACGAGGCCTGTTCGGCCTTCAGCATCGCGGCCTTGCTGCCGCCATGTGCTTCCCAGAGATCGATCAGCGCATAGGGCGCTGGATAATGCTCGCGCGATGCGGCCTTCGCGGCCTCCGCTCGCATGCGCTTGGCCAGCAGGCCGCGCACCGGCCCGAGATTGGCGGCACGCATCAGCAGACCAGGCTTGGCCCGCTTCAGACGGCCGAACAGCGCATCCTTCACCGCGCCCTGGACATGCCGCTCCTGCGTCACGGTGTCGACGAGGCCGAGCGATCTGGCTCGGCGCGCATCGATGGTGCGCCCGGTCAGCATCAGCGCCATCGACTGCGTCGGATTGACGAGCGCAGTGAAACGCGCGGTGCCGCCAAGGCCGGGATGCAGGCCGAGCATCACCTCCGGGAAGCCGAAACGCGCCCCATCGATGGCGATGCGCGCCTGGCAGGCCAGCGCCACCTCGAGCCCGCCGCCGAGACAGAAACCGTGGATGACCGCGACCGTCGGCAGCCTCAAGGCTTCCAGATGGTCGACCACCGCATGCGCGGCGCGGATGCGCGTCTCCACCATGCCGGGATCGTTGGCACCGCGGAATTCATTGACGTCGGCGCCGGCAATGAAGCCGGACGGCTTTGCCGAGCGGATGACGAGACCGGCGGGGCGCTCGGTCTCGATCGCCGCGAGCACGGCGTCGAACTCCTCCATCACGTCGGAGGACAGGGTGTTGGCGCTGGCATCAGCGCGGTCGAGCAGCAGCCAGGCGACGCCGTCTTCATCTCGCGTCAGCTTGAAGTGCTTGTAGGGACCATCCGGCGCAGGGCGCGGCCCGAGCTCCAGCACGCGGTCGGCGAGCACGGTCATGATCTTGGAATCCATGGTCATACCGCCTCGATCAGCATGGCGCCGCCGAGCCCGCCGCCGATGCATTCGGTGGCAATTCCGCGCCGCGTGCCGAGCCGCTTCATCGCGTTGACGAGATGCAGCACGATGCGATTGCCGGAGGTGCCGACGGGATGGCCGAGCGAGATCGCGCCGCCGTCGACGTTCAGCCGCTCGCGGTCGATCTCGCCGGCCGCGCCGTCGAGCCGCAATATTTCGCGGCAGAACTTGTCGTCATTCCAGGCGGCGAGACAGCCGAGCACCTGCGTTGCGAAGGCCTCGTTCAGCTCCCAGGTCTCGACGTCCTTGAGGGTGAGGTCGTTGCGCTTCAGCAGCGGCGTCACCGACATCACCGGACCGAGCCCCATGATGCTGGGGTCGAGCGCGGCCCAATGGCTGTCGACGATCGCAGCTTTCGGCGTCAGCTTGTGCTTTGCAACGGCAGCGTCAGAGGCGAGGATCACCCAGGAGGCACCGTCGGTGATCTGGGAGGAATTGCCGGCGGTAACCTGGCCCCACGGGCGCTCGAACACCGGCCGAAGCTTGGCGAGCGTCTCCGCCGTGGAGTCCGGACGCACGCCATCGTCGTGGTCGAAGAACTTGCCGTCGCGGGAAAACGCGGTTTCGACCTCGCCCTTCAGATAACCCGCGCTTTGCGCATGCGCGAGCCGGCGATGGCTGTCGGCCGCGTAGGCATCCGACTGCGCGCGCGTGATGCCGAAGAGATGGCCGACGACCTCGGCTGTCTGGCCCATGTTCAGCTCGGTGACGGGATCGGTCAGGCCGCGCTCGAGGCCGATGATCGGCTTGAGATCGCGCGGCCTCAGCTTGAACGCCGAGGCGAGCTTCGCGGCCATGCCCTTTGCGGTGGCAAGGCCGGCGAACCAGCGCACGCCGGAATTCGGCCAGACCAGCGGCGCGTGGCTGAGCGCCTCGGTGCCGCCGGCCAAAACCATGCCGGCATGGCCTTCGCGGATATAGCGGTAGGCGGTGTCGATCGACTGCATGCCCGAGCCGCAATTGATCTGCACGGTGAAGGCGACCATGTCCTCGCCCATGCCGAGCCGGAGCGCGGCGACGCGGGCCGGGTTCATCTCGTCCGCGATCACGTTGACGCAGCCGAGGATGACCTGGTCGAAGCTATCGGGCGAGAACGGCTGGCGCGCCAGCAGCGGTCGGCCGCATTGCACGGCGAGATCGACCGGCGTGAACGGCCCTGGCCCCGAACGCGCCTTCAGGAACGGCGTCCGGCTGCCGTCGACGATGAATACCGGTCGTGCCATCAGCTCGCCGCCCTCTGCTCACCGAGTTCCTGGAAGAACTGATGCACATTGACGGTTTTCTTGTAAATCGGCGACAGCGCCTCCGGCGCAAAATCGTCGACCTCTATCACTTTTGTGACGGCTTCGCGGGCAGCGGCGAGTTGCTCGCCCTCGGCTTGCGTGATTACGCCCTTGGTCACCGCCTCCTTCCAATCGCGGATATGCGCAGCACGCATGCGCCTGGCGATCGCATCCGTCGCCGCGACCAGCTTGAACGCGCGCTCCAGCCGGGCAAAGCCGCCGTCGTCGTCGACATGGGCCAGATCCGGCGTGAGGCGCGCGCGTGCCGCCGACGGCTCCAGCACGATGGCAGCGCATTGGTGCACGATGCGGTCGGACGGGCCGAGCACGCGGGCGCCGAACGGCTGCACCACGAGCCTGAGGAAGCCGGCGACGAAGCGGTTCGGCAGATTGGCCAGGATTTCGGCGAGCCGGTTCTCGATGGTTTTGAACCCGGTCGCCATGCACCATTCCAGCGCGGCAAAATCCTCCTTCTGCCGCCCCTCGTCCTGCCAGCGCTTCAGCGCGGCCGAGAGCAGATAGAGCTCGGACAGGATGTCGCCGAAGCGGGCCGACAGCATTTCCTTGCGCTTGAGCGCGCCGCCGAGCGTCAGCAGCGCCATGTCGGCGCAGAGCGCAAAAGCCGCCGAGTAGCGCGAGAGCTGGCGATAGAAGGGCGTGGCATCGCCCGCATCGGGCACTGGGGCGAATGCGCCAAAGGTCCAGCTGCGACCCATGGCGCGGAAGAGTGTCCTGAAGCTGTGGCCGACATGCTTCCAGAACGCCTTGTCGAACGCGCCGAGGCCGCGCTCGCGATCGGTATCTGCGAGCGCGTTCATCTCGTCGAGCAGGTAAGGATGGGCGCGGATGGCTCCTTGTCCGAACACGATGAGATTGCGGGTCAGGATGTTGGCGCCTTCGACGGTGATGCCGACCGGCACGGCGCGGTGGAGATTGCCGAGATAGTTTTGCGGACCGTCGATCACGGCCTTGCCGCCATGGATGTCCATGGCGTCGTCGACCGCGGTGCGCATCCGCTCAGTCGCGTGCAGCTTCATGATGCCGGAGATGACGGCGGGATGGATGCCGGCGTTCAGTGCCGCGCAGGTGAGCCGGCGCGCGGCGTCGAGCTGGTAGGCGGTCGCGACGATGCGGGCGAGCGGCTCCTCGACGCCTTCGAACTTGGAGATCGAGATGCCGAACTGCTCGCGGATGCGCGCATAGGCGCCGGTGGTGCGCGCGGCATAGGCGGCCCCGGCCGCCGACAGCGACGGCAGCGAGATGCCGCGGCCGGCGGCGAGCGCCGTCATCAGCATCTTCCAGCCCTGCCCCAGCCGCTCCTTGCCGCCGATGACGTAGTCGAGCGGGATGAAGACGTCCCGGCCCCAATTCGGGCCGTTCTGAAAGACCTGCATGGAGGGCAGATGACGCTGCCCGATCTCGACGCCGGGCAGGTTCGTCGGGATCAGCGCCACGGTGATGCCGAGCTCTTCCCGGCTGCCCACGAGATGATCGGGATCATAGGCCTTGAAGGCGAGACCGAGCAACGTCGCGACGGGACCGAGCGTAATGTAGCGCTTGTGCCAGTTGAGGCGGAGGCCGACCACCTCGCGACCCTCGAATTCGCCCCTGCAGATGATGCCGGTGTCGACCATCGAGGCGGCGTCGGAGCCGGCTTCCGGGCTGGTGAGGCCGAAGCAGGGAATCTCGCGGCCGTCGGCGAGGCGCGGCAGCCAGCGCTGCTGCTGCTCTGTGGTGCCGAAGCGCATCAGGAGCTCGCCCGGGCCGAGCGAGTTCGGCACCATCACGGTGACCGCGGCCGCGATCGAGCGGGTCGAGATCTTGCGCACCACTTCCGAATGCGCGTAGGGCGAGAAGCCGAGGCCGCCGTACTCCTTCGGAATGATCATGCCGAAGAATTTCTCGCGCTTGACGAAGTGCCAGACGTCCGGCGGCAGGTCGCGCGACTCCCAAAAGATCTTCCACTCATCGAGCATGGCGCAGAGCTCGTCGACGGGGCCATTGAGGAAGGCCCGCTCCTCGTCCGTCAGCGTCGCCTGCGGGACCTTCAGCAGCTTCGACCAGTCGGGGTTGCCGGTGAAGAGATCGGCATCCCACCAGACGTCCCCCGCCTCCAGCGCCTCGCGCTCGGTGTCGGACATCGCCGGCAGCACGCCGCGCGCCCATGAGAAGATCGGCTTTGTGATGGTGTCGCGGCGGAAGCTCATGGCTGACCTCATGCATCGGCGCGGTTTTCGGGCATTTTAGCGGAAAGTGGCTGGCGGAGGCGAGCATCTCGCCTGCAACATTGACGCGGCCGGGCGGCCGCCCGAGCCATAACGGCGGGGGCGGGGGTGCAGTTCCGGGAGG
>NZ_JADYVS010000036.1:0-61179 GCF_020194055.1 Bradyrhizobium sp. NBAIM03
CCCGCGAATTCCGCTATTGAAGGACGCGGCAATCGTTCCGTCCTCTCCGCGAGCATTCCGCGTTCGTCGATCCGTCTCGCCGGTGCGCAGGTTCAATGCAGCTTTACCTCCCGATCGCCGATCTTCCGGTCAACGTCTTCCTGGTGCTCGCCATGGGCGCGGCGGTCGGCTTCGTCTCCGGCATGTTCGGCATCGGCGGCGGCTTCCTGATGACGCCGCTTTTGATCTTCATCGGCATCACGCCGGCGGTCGCGGTGGCCTCCGTGGCGAGCCACATCGCGGCCTCCTCCTTTTCCGGCGCCCTCTCCTATTGGCGGCGGCGCGCGATCGATCCGGCGCTGGCGAGCGTGTTGTTATGCGGCGGCGTGACCGGCACGACGCTCGGCGTCTGGACCTTCACCCAGCTGCGGGCGCTCGGCCAGCTCGACCTGATGATCGCGCTCTCCTACGTCGTGCTGCTCACCACGGTCGGCAGCCTGATGTTCTCGGAAGGATTGCGCGCCTTGATGCGGACCCGGCGCGGGGCGCTGCCGCCGCGCCGCACCCACAACTGGATCCACGGCCTGCCGCTGAAGATGCGGTTCAAGCGCTCGAAGATCTATCTCTCGGTCATCCCCGTGGTGATCGTCGGCATCGTGATCGGCTTCATCGGCGCCATCATGGGTATAGGCGGCGGCTTCATCCTGGTGCCGATCATGATCTATCTCTTGAGGGTGCCGACCTCGACGGTGATCGGGACCTCGATGGTTCTCACCGTCGTCACCATGCTGTTCGCGACCATGCTGCACGCGGCGACCAATCACCTCGTCGATGCCGTGCTGGCGCTGATCCTGATGGTCGGCGGCGTCACCGGCGCGCAGTTCGGCGCCCGTGCCGGCCAGAAGATCCGCGGCGAGCAGCTGCGGCTGCTGCTGGGCTTGCTCATCCTCTCGGTCGGAATCCGCTTCGCGATCGAGCTGGTGATCCAGCCCTCCGATCTCTTCACCATCCGTGAGCTCGGAGTGAGCCGATGAGGCGCATGCTTCTCGCCATCGTCCTCGTCCTGCTGCTCGGCGGCGCTGCGCGGGCCGAGCGGCTGATTGTGTCGGTCTCGAATCACCGGGTCACGGTGACGCCGAACTATTCCGGCGAGGAGCTGGTGCTGTTCGGCTCGGTCGAGAAGGATACGACGACGCCCGCGGACCGCACGGCCTACGATCTCGTCGTCACCGTGATGGGCCCGCGCGCCGACATGGTGACGCGGCGGAAGGAGCGCACCTTCGGCATCTGGATCAACACCGACTACCGCCAATTCCTGCAGGTGCCGAGCTATCTCGCGCTGTTCGCCAACCGCCCGCTCGACGCCATCACCTCGCCCGAGATCGCGCGGCGGCAGCAGATCGGGCTCAACAACGTGCTGCTGACGCAGCGGGTCAGCGGCGACTTTGCCGACGTGGTGCCCAACGATGCGTTCCGCTCGGCCTTCATTCGCCTGCGCACCCAGCGCGGGCTCTACCGCGAAGACGGAAGCGCGGTCACGTTCCTGACGCCGACGCTGTTCCGCACCGGCATTCCGCTGCCCGCGGAGGTGCCGATCGGCACCTATGAGATCGAGATCAAGCTGTTCGCCAACGGCGCGTTCATCGGCAAGACCGAGACCGCGTTCGAGATCGTCAAGGTCGGCTTCGAGCAGTTCGTCGCCACCACCGCCCGCCAGAACGGCCTGATCTACGGCCTCGCCACCGTTGCGATGGCGCTGATGACGGGGTGGATGGCCTCGATCGTGTTCAGGAAGGACTAGCCCCCCGTCATTGCGAGCGCAGCGAAGCAATCCAGACTGCCTCCGCTGCGGCAGTCTGGATTGCTTCGTCGCAAGAGCTCCTCGCAATGACGATAGTGAACAGCGGGGCCTCCACCTACACCACCGCCTTCGCCGGCCGCGTCACCAGATAGATGCCGAGCGCGACCGGAATGATGCCAAGCAGGTCGCGCGCCTCGATGTGCTCGCCGAGGACGAGGAATGCGAACAGCATGCCGAGCGGCGGCATCAGGAAATGATAGGCGCTGGCGGCGGTGGCGCCACACGTCTTCAAGAGACGAAACCAGAGCCAAGAAGCGATGATCGAGCCGCCGAGCACGAGAAAGGCGAAGGCGCCGATCAGGCTCGGCGTATAGTCGATCGCGTCGACATCGGCGAAGGTGAGCGCGACCGGTGTCAGTACGATGCCGGCCGCGAGGTTCTGCACGCCATTGCCGATCCACAGGGATCCCTTCGGCGCCAGCAGCTTGAACAGGATGGTGCCGGCCACGATCGAAGCGAGCGAGGCCAGCGTGAAGACGATGCCGTGCAGCGAATCGGTGCCGACCGACAGGCGGTGCCAGACGATTGCGGTCACGCCGATGATGCCGAGCAAGAGGCCGCTCGCCTTGCGCCAGGTCATGCCTTCGCCGAGCAGCAGCGCGGCAAGGCCCGCGGTGAACACCGGATTGGCTGACACGATCAGGCCGCCGAGGCCGGCGGAGACCGATTGCAGGCCGGTGTAGCCGAGGCCGAGATAGAGCGCATTGTTGGCGATGCCGAGCAACGCGAAGATCGCGGCATCGCGCCACGACAACGACCAGGCTTCGCCGCGGATCAACGTGGCGCCCAGGATCAAGATACCCGCGAGCGAGAAGCGCGCGGCGAGCAGGATCAGCGGCGGGCAATGGGTGACGCCGATCTTGCCAGCGATGAAGGCGTAGCTCCAGAGCAGGCAGAACAGGCCGATCGCGAGCGGCAATGTGTTGAAGCGGCTGCGGGGGGCGGGAAGCGAGCTGGCGAGCGACATGAGGGGCATTCTCGGATGTTTTTTTCTGCCCTCGATCTAGGGAGGCCGCTTGCCATTTGGAAATTAAATGATTAACTCGCGCCCAGTGGATTTCTTAATGGAGGCGGCCGTGCTCGATCTCGAGCTGCTGCGCAGCTTCGTCTCGGTGGTCGAGGCCGGCGGCTTCACCCGCGCCGGCGAGCGCGTCCACCGCACGCAATCGACCGTGAGTCAGCAGATCAAGCGGCTGGAGGAGGATGTCGGTCAGGTGCTGCTGCACCGCGACGGCAAGGACGTGCGCCCGACCGAGGCCGGCGAGCGGCTGCTGTCCTATGCGCGGCGATTGCTCTCGCTGGCCGAGGAGGCGCGCGACGTGCTGCGCCAGCCTGATAGCGATGGCGCGATCCGGCTCGGCATCCCCGAGGACTTTGCCGCGTACCGGCTGGCAAAACTGCTGGGCGCGTTCTCGCGCTCGCATCCGGGATTGCGGCTGGACGTGCGCGCCGACCAGAGCAAGCATCTCGCCCGCGATCTCCAACGCGGCGAGCTCGACCTTGCGCTCTACAAGCGCGAGGCTGGCGCGAAGGACGCGATCGCGGTGTGGCCGGAGCGGGTGCACTGGGTCACCAGCAAGAGCCACCCGGTCGACGTCAACGTGCCGTCGGTGCCGCTGATCGGCTTTCCGCTCGGCTGCATCTACCGCGCCGGCGCCATCCACGCGCTGGAAACGGCCGGCCGCGCTTGGCACACCGCCTACACCTCATCGAGCCTCGCCGGCATTCAGGCCGCGGTCGCCGCCGGCATGGGCCTCAGCATCCTGTCGGAGATGGCGATCCAGACCGACCACCGCGTGCTGACGGCGAAGGACGGCTTTGCGCCGATCAACAAGACCGAGGTTGCACTGATGGCTTCGCCGGATGCGAGCCCGGCGACGCTGCGGCTTGCGGACCGTCTCGCGGAGTTTTGCGATACGGTGCAGAGCAAGGCGGCTTGAGCTCACCAAACCTCCTACGGCTCTCAATTCGCTGCGGATATCAGCTTGTCGCCGCACGCGCTTGCGTAAAACTTACCGCCGCATTGGCGCTTGATCGCAGCGCAGCGGGCTGCGGGCGACGCCTTCTGCGGCGCTGTGAAGCCGCAGCTGAGGCCATCGGCGCTGCGACCGGTCGTGCCGGCGGCAAACGCCGCACTGGTGGCGCTGATGCAGACGACGAGCAGGGCCGCAGTGGCGATTTCGATCAGCAGTCTCACGGTCCGCTTCTCCACACTGATGGCTGAATCTTTCGTAATCTAGCACCGAATCTGGGTTTCTCCGTGCTCCTCCGGGTTCCCAATTCGGCCCATTCCTTGCATAAATTTGCGCCAGCGCAGTGCACGGCCTCGCGGGCGACAGTTCCGGTGCAAGGGCAGGACGCGTACAGTTAAGAGTTGTTTCGACCTAGGAAGTAACGGCTTTGCAGGATTCATCGTTCCAGCCCAGTTTTCCGGCCCCCGGGCAGCCCATCGACGAACTCGCGCTGGCCGAGATCAAGGGCGCAATCCTGGCAAAGCTGCGCCTTGCCATCGGCAAGGACGCTGGCATGGCGACCAGGCACGATTGGTACCAGGCCGCGGCGCTCGCGCTGCGCGACCGCATCGTGCATCGCTGGCTCACGGCCGAGAAGCACAGCTACGACGCCGGCCGCAAGCGGGTTTACTATCTCTCGCTCGAATTCCTGATCGGCCGGCTCTTCACCGACGCGCTCAACAACATGGGCCTGCTCAAGATCTTCGAGGTCGCGCTCGGCGATCTCGGCGTCTCGCTGCCGGAGCTGCGCAAATGCGAGCCGGATGCGGCGCTCGGCAATGGCGGCCTCGGCCGGCTCGCCGCCTGCTTCATGGAGAGCATGGCGACGCTGTCGATCCCCGCGATCGGCTACGGCATCCGCTACGATTACGGCCTGTTCCGTCAGATCATCAATCAGGGCTGGCAGCAGGAATATCCTGACGAATGGCTGAGCTTCGGCAACCCCTGGGAATTGCAGCGACCCGAGGTGATCTACGACGTCAATTTCGGCGGCGGCGTCGAGCATGTCGACGACAAGGGCCGCGACCGCTCGATCTGGCATCCTGCTGAAACCGTGCAGGCGATCGCCTATGACACGCCGATCGTCGGCTGGCGCGGCCAGCACGTCAATGCGCTGCGGCTGTGGTCGGCGCGCTCGCCCGATCCGCTCAAGTTAGATGCCTTCAACAAAGGCGATTACGTCAGCGCCAGCGCCGAGCAGGCGCGCGCGGAGGCGATCTGCAAGTTCCTCTATCCGAACGACGAGAGCCCGGCGGGCCGCGAGCTGCGGCTGCGCCAGGAATATTTCTTCGTCTCCGCCTCACTCCAGGACCTGGTGAAGCGGCATCTCGCCTCCGACGGCCAGCTGCGCAACCTCGCCGGCAAGGTCGCGGTGCAGCTCAACGACACCCATCCGAGCCTTGCCGTCACCGAGCTGATGCGGATCCTCGTCGACCTCCACAATTTCCGCTGGGACGAGGCCTGGAAGATCACGGTCGCCACCCTCTCCTACACCAACCACACGCTGCTGCCGGAGGCGCTGGAGACCTGGCCGGTCGAGCTGTTCGAGCGGCTGCTGCCGCGGCATCTGGAGATCATCTACCGCATCAACGTGCAGCATCTGGCGCTCGCCGAAGCGCGCTGCCCGGGCGACATCGACTTCCGCGCCTCAGTCTCGCTGATCGACGAGAAAAGCGGCCGCCGCGTGCGCATGGGCCAACTCGCCTTCGTCGGCTCGCACCGCATCAACGGGGTCTCGGCGATGCATTCGGACCTGATGCGCGAGACCGTGTTCCACGACCTCAACCATCTCTATCCCGGACGGATCACCAACAAGACCAACGGCATCACCTTCCGACGCTGGCTGATGCTGGCGAACCCGAAGCTGACCGATTTGTTGCGCGAGAGCTGCGGCGATGCCGTGCTCGACGATCCGACCCAGCTCTCGCTGATCGAGGCGCGCGCCAGCGACGTCGAGTTCCAGAAGAAGTTCCGCAGCGTCAAGCACCACAACAAGGCCCAGCTCGCCCGCCTGATCGGCGAACGGCTCGGCATCAGGGTCGACCCGGGCGCATTGTTCGACGTGCAGATCAAGCGCATCCACGAGTACAAGCGCCAATTGCTCAACGTCATCGAAACGGTCGCGCTGTACCAGGCGATCAAGGACGAGCCGAACGGCAATTGGGTGCCGCGGGTGAAGATCTTCGCCGGCAAGGCGGCGGCGAGCTATCGCTACGCCAAGCTGATCATCAAGCTGATCAACGACGTCGCCGAAATCGTCAACAACGATCCCGCGATTGGCGGTAAGCTCAAGGTCGTGTTCCTGCCCGACTACAATGTCAGCCTCGCCGAGGTGATCATTCCCGCGGCCGATCTGTCCGAGCAGATCTCGACCGCGGGCATGGAAGCCTCCGGCACCGGCAACATGAAGCTGGCGCTGAACGGGGCCATCACCATCGGCACGCTCGACGGCGCCAATATCGAGATCCGCGACCATGTCGGCACCGAGAACATCGCGATCTTCGGCATGGAGGCCGGCGACGTGATGATCCGGCGCAAGCAGGGCCTGGATGCCTCCGACGTGATCCGCAGGTCGCCGAAGCTGCAGCGTGCTATCAACGCGATCGGCGCTGGCGAGTTCTCGCCCGGCGACCCCGGCCGCTTCGAATCCATCGCGCACGCGCTGCGCTATCTCGACCATTACATGGTCAGCGCCGATTTCGATTCCTACTACGAGGCGCAGCGCGCGGTCGATGCTCGCTGGCAGGTGACGCCAGCCTGGACCCGCGCCTCGATCCTCAATGTCGCGCGCATGGCCTGGTTCTCGTCCGACCGCACCATCCGCGAATATGCCGAGGAAATCTGGAACGTGCCGGTCAATCCGACCACGCCGTTGCTGCCGAACCTGCGCGACGCCGCAGGCTGATTTTTCCGCGGCGTGGAAGCGGCCTTACCTGCGAGGTTATTGCTTTAGCAGGATAGCCATCATATCACGGCTTGAGATTTTTCTGGCCGGAGTTGATCGTGCCTGTCGGCGAGTATGTCACCCCGGATGGGCAGTTTCGATTCCTCGTCATCTGTCCCGATGGGGACTGGACGTTGGGTTTCGACGGCTTCCCCTGGCACACGCACGGCAGCATCCTCGCCAGTCTCTCCGGGAAGGACGAGGAAACTGCCATCGACGACTTCGTCGCCCACCTGACGAGCGGCAAGAGCATCATCGCTGTAAAGCGCATAGGAGGCTCGATCACAGACGTCTGGGTTACAGACGATCCAGCGGATGATGCCCTGAGTTCGCGGCAATTTGGCCCCGATGACGAGACGATGGAGTTTCGTCGTTGGGACGGAAGCTCAGTAGAGGTCTAACCCATGCACGCCAAGCTCCTGCACCCATTCGACGAGGCCACGCGCATCACCGCTGGTGACAGCAGCTGGCAGGGGCACACCAGCGACGATTACTGGGCCTTTGTCGGCCCGTTCGGCGGCGCCACCGCCGCGACCATTTTGCGGGCGCTGATCGAGCATCCGCAAGCCGCCGGCGATCCGCTCGCCCTCACCGTCAATTATTGCGCGCCGATCGCCAATGGTCCGTTCGATCTCGACGTGCGCCTCGTCAAGGCCAACCGCTCCAGCCAGCACTGGAGCGTCGAGCTCAGCCAGGGCGGCGGCGAGGTCGCAACGCTCGCCACCGCGGTGTTCGCCGAGCGCCGTCCGTCCTGGGAGCACAGGGTGGCGCAATATCCGGATGCCAAGCCGTTCGAGCAGACGCTGCCATTCCCGAAGATCTCGGCATCCTGGGCCAACCAGTATGAATTCCGCTTCGTCGAGGGCGAGATGCGGATCGGCCCGCCGCAGGCCGAGCCCGCCAGCACCTACTCGAAGATCTGGATCAGCGACCGCACGCCGCGCAAGCTCGACATGCTATCGCTGATGTCGATGTCGGACGCCTTCTTCGGCCGCATTTTCCACGCCCGGCGCGAGCTGGTGCCGTTCGGCACGGTGTCGCTGACGACCTATTTCCACACCGACGCCGAGGAGCTCGCGGCTGAAGACATCACGCGCGTGCTGGCGACGGCGGATTCGAAGATCATGCACAAGAGCTACGCCGACCAGAACGCCGAGCTGTGGTCGCCGAACGGGCGGCTGCTCGCGACCACGACGCAGATCGCGTATTTCAAGGCGTAGCTGCTTCCGCGAACTCGTCATTGCGAGCGCAGCGAAGCAATCCAGAGATCTTTCCGCGGAGGCGGTCTGGATTGCTTCGTCGCAAGGGCTCCTCGCAATGACGGTGGAGGGATCTCGCCACAAGCAAAAAGGGCGGCCGCGAGGCCGCCCTCTTCGCATCCAAGACCGAGCGACCTTACTCCGCCGCCAGCTTCACGTCCGGGGCAGCCGCGCGCACCTCGGCGTCCACCTGTGCTTCGAACTTGGCAAAATTCTTCTGGAACATGCCGACCAGGGCGCGGGCGGTCTTGTCGAACTCGTCCTTGTCCTTCCAGGTATTGACCGGGTTGAGGATCTCGGCCGGCACGCCCGGCAGCGCGGTCGGGACCGCGAAGCCGAAATACTTGTCGGTGCGGAATTCGACGTTGCGCAGCGAGCCGTCGAGCGCGGCGGTGAGCAGCGCGCGCGTCACCTTGATCGGCATGCGCGAGCCGACACCATACTTGCCGCCGGTCCAGCCCGTGTTGACCAGCCAGCAATCGACATTGTGCTGGGCGATGAGGTCGCGCAGCATGTTGCCGTAGACGGATGGATCGAGCGGCAGGAAGGGCGAGCCGAAGCAGGTCGAGAATTCCGGCTGCGGCTCGTTGCCGAGACCGCGCTCGGTGCCGGCGACCTTGGCGGTGTAGCCGGACAGGAAGTGATACATCGCCTGCGCCGGCGAGAGCTTGGCGATCGGCGGCAGCACGCCGAAGGCGTCGGCGGCCAGCATCACCACGTTCTTCGGCTGCGGCGCGCGGCCGGTGCGCGAGGCGTTCGGGATGAAGTCGAGCGGATAGGCCGAACGCGTGTTCTCGGTCTTGGAGCCGTCGTCGAAATCGACGACGCGGGTGTCCTCATCGAGCACGCAGTTCTCGAGCACCGCGCCGAAGCGGGTCGAGGCGGCATAGATCTCCGGTTCGGCTTCCTGCGACAGCTTGATGCACTTGGCGTAGCAGCCGCCTTCGAAATTGAAGACGCCGTTCGGGCCCCAGCCGTGCTCGTCGTCGCCGATCAGCGTGCGGTTGGGATCGGCCGACAGCGTCGTCTTGCCGGTGCCCGACAGGCCGAAGAAGATCGCGGTGTCGCCCTTGGCGCCGACATTCGCCGAGCAGTGCATCGGCATCACACCGCGCTCGGGCAGATAATAATTCAGCGTCGTGAAGACCGACTTCTTCATCTCGCCGGCATAATAAGACCCGCCGATCAGGACGATCTTGCGGGCGAAATCGATCGCGACCACGTTCTCCGAGCGGCAGCCATGGCGTTTAGGATCGGCGCGGAAGCTCGGCATGTCGATGATGGTGAGCTCCGGCACGAAGGTCGGCAGCTCGATCGCCTCGGGGCGGATCAGCAGCGTGCGGATGAACAGCGAGTGCCAGGCAAGCTCGGTGAAGACGCGCGTCTTGATCCGGTAGGCCGGGTCGGCGCCGCCATAGAGGTCCTGCGCGAACAGGCGCTTGCCTTCGGCGTGCTTGAGGAAGTCCTGGTAGAGCGTCTCGAATTGCTCTGCGGTGATCGACTGGTTGCCGGCCCACCACATCTTCTTGTCGGTGGTGGCGTCGCGCACCGTGAACTTGTCCTTCGGGCTGCGCCCGGTGAACTCGCCGGTGTCGGCGCAGAGCGCGCCGTCGGCGGAGAGCACCGCCTCACCCGCTGCCAGCGAGTATTGATAGAGTTGTGGCGCACCCAGATTCCAGTGAACCTGCTTGAGATTCTTTAAGCCGAATTTGTCGGCGCCGAAGGCACCGTTGCGCACGCCCGTCTCTTGCACGAAAAATCCCTCCTAGAACCCGCGACATCAAGCGCGGCCAAGTTTGGCGCCGTCGCGATCACCGTGAATATGGGCCGTTCGGCCTCGGCTGAACGACCTAATAATGATGAACGCCGGCGTTGCCAAGCTGATCCCGCAGGATTTGGTTTATTCAAGGACCGCGCCAAACGCCGCGCATGTCAGCTCTGAAAGGCCGCATCGAGAATGTGCGGATGATCGCGCAACCAAATGCACATCTGCGCGTTATGTCCGGTTATTGCGACGCACAATCACTGCGTCAACACCCCTATCTTACCTCGCCCTCTCCGATCAACGCGAACGGTCCCCACATCGCGGGATAAGCGTTGCGCGGCGACGAGGCGTCGTCGAGATAGGTTAACATCGCGCGGCGCAAGGCTTCGGCGCGGCCGAGCTTTGGCTCGTTCTTCAGCAGCTCGAACGTCGACGTGGTCAAGCGGGTCGCAGCCTCCGAATCCACGGCCCAATGCGACACCAGGAGCGCGCGAGCACCTGCGTAGAAGAACGAGCGCGCCAATCCCGACAACGCCTCGGCACCGGGCTTGTCGCCCGCGATGGTGTTGCAGGCGGACAGAACAACCCAATCGGCATTGAGCTTGAGCTGGGCCACTTCGCTCGCGGTGAGAAGACCATCGTCGAGCTCCGTCGGCTGGTCGGGGATGGAGAGCGCCAGCGAGGGCTCCCCCAATCCCTTGACATCGCCGGCGACGAGGCCGTGGGTGGCAAAGTAGATGATGCCGTATTGGGCAAGCGCTGCACGCTTGAGCGTCGTTTCGCTGGCGTCGCGGCCGAGATGGATGTCAGCCTCGGCAGCGCCGACGTCCCTCGCCACCGCGTTCAATTCGTCGGCGGTATCGGGCAGCTGCGGCAGCGCCTGGGCCAGCCGCGCACGATCCACGCCTGCGCCGCGCCAGAAGTCGGCATAGGCGATCGTCGCGATGCTGCGTGCGGCGACCTTGCCGTTCGCGGCACGCCGGTCGGCAGGCCCTTCGGCTGCAGGGTTGAACACGGGATCGCCGAAACCGGTCATCGGCTTGACGCTTTGATCCCTGCGGGCAAAAGCGCGCAGCGATTTCAGGCTGATCACCGACGGCAGGACCGAAACGGCCTGACGCCGCAGCAGCCAGGCAGCACTGCGATAGCCCTCGAGCCGGTCCGGGATCGCAGCCTGTGGCTTCTCTGTGACCAGCAGATGAAACGGCAATGCGGTCAATGCCGCCGACGGCACGACCAGCAGGTTGCGCTTGTCCTTGGTCAGCGCCTCAACCGGGCCGAGCAGCGCGACATAGAGCTCGTTGGCAAGACCGAGGTCGAACAATCCCGATTTGCCGGATGCATCGCGCGCCTTGCCGACATCGAGCCCCCTGCGGAAGGCCGTGACCTTCTGTGCGACCGCGTCCGCTCCGAGCGGAATCTCCTTCCAGTCGACGCTCTCGCGCGTGATCGCGACGACATAGCTCCGCCTGTCGACGACGGAATAGACCACCATCGCCTCGTCGGACGCCAGCAGCGGCTGGATGTCCTTGACGGTCAGCGGCAGCGGGTTGGATAGCGAGGAATAGTCGGGAAACTCGACGGCGAGCGTCTTCTGCAATCCATTGCGCGCGCCCGCGATCGCCGCAATCCGCACGCGGCTGCGCTGCTCGGCCGCGACGTCGCGCTGCGCCGATGGCTTCGACACCGCAGCGATGATCGCCTTGTCGAGCGCTTCCGACTCGGCCGCGAGATCCTGATCCTTGCGCACGAGCTCGGCGAGCCGGTCGCTGCCGGCGGCGAGCCGCACCGCGAGCTTGTTCACGGCAGAAGCGGCAGAGGATTGCGTGCCGCGCTGGATCGCAGCAAGCGCATCGTCGAGCGCCTTCTCGCTCGCCAGCAGCGATTGCTGCCGTGCCGCGAACAGGATCGGCAGCACGACGCGCAGCTGCGCACGATTGGCCGCAAGCGTCTTCTGCGCCGACGGCAAGGCATCCGCCGTCCGCCCCGTCGCCTGCAGAAAGTCGGCAAGATTGCTCGTCGAAGTCGCAACATCAGGGTGATCCGGCCCGAGCGCGCGTTCGCGGATCGCCAGCGCGCGACGATACAGCGGCTCGGCATCGGCAAAACGCTGCTGGTGCTGGTAGAGCCCGGCGAGATTATTGAGCGAGCGCGCGACGTCGGGGTGTTCAGGCCCCAGCACCTTTTCGCGGATCGCGAGCGAGCGCTTGATCGGCGCTTCGGCACCGGCGTCGCGATTGAGGTCGCGCTCGACCTGTCCGATGTTGTTCAGGACGGTGGCGACCGCGGGATGCTCGGGACCGGCAGCCTTCTGATAGATCGCGAGCGCACGGCGGAACAGTGGCTCGGCATCGGCCGGACGCTGCTGCTTGGCGTAGAGCGTGGCGATATTGTTGAGGGATTGACCGACGTCGGGATGCTCGCGCGGCAGCGCCTTCTCGCGCACGGCAAGTGCACGCTTGAACAGCGGCTCGGCCTCTGCGAAGCGACCCTGCCGCTGATAGAGCGCGGCAAGATTGGTCAGCTCGGCCGCAATCAGGGCGTTGTCGGAGCCGAGCGATTTTTCCATGAGTGCGATCGCGCGCTTGTAGAGCGGCTCAGCCAGATCGTCCCGTCCCTGACCGGCATGGACCTGGCCGAGATTGTTCAACGCGCCCGAGAGATCGCGGCCGTTGTCCTTCTCCAGGCTGGCGACCATCGCCTGCGCCAACGGCAGCGCTTCCGAATATTTTCCGGCACCGATGAGCGCGGTGAGCCGCGCGCTCTCGGCGGCGAGACCTTTCTGCGCAAGGGCTGGCGTGGCGAGCAAGGTGGTGATGGCGAGCGCGAGAGCCGCCGTCCATGCCAAACGTTGACGCGTCATGACCCCTCTCGCTGCGAGCCCGAAAACCATCACGGTCATGGGTCGCGGCGATCGGTAGCCGCGTTCAAGCGGTTGCGCCCTGGTCCACCTTCGTGCGCGCTTCGCCAGCGAGACGGACCAGCATCTTGCGAAGCGCCGTGCCATCCGTCACCCGCTCCGGGAAGTCCAGCCGCAGCGTTGCCTGGCCGACCTGCATGTCGAGGCCTTCAGGATCACAGCCGGTACAGCGCCAGTCGCCCTCGGTGGCGCCGAGCAGCTTCGTGGCATAAAGATTGAGGGCGTCGCGATGGTCGGCGTTCATGTGCTCGACGGCGCCCTCCTCCGCCGCCAGCAGGTCCTCGGCGCCGGTGAGGTCCGTCAGGAATTGCTCCGGCTTGAGGTCGACGATCCGGCCAAAGCCGGCGACCAGATGTGTTCCCGTGGGCCGGATCCGGAAGAAGGAGAAATCCTTAAAAGAAACAAAGCCTTCTGCCGAGGGATGAGCACTCAGATACCGTCGCTGGAGCAGATCCTTGTTGGAATCGGCCTCCTCGGCCCGGCCGGACAGCATGATCCGGGCGCCTTCCAGGGGATCGCCGGCCGCGCGCTCGTCCAGCATCAGCGAGACCCTGGAGTCCGCGAGGACGTTCTTGGTGTGCACGGCGAGGCGCGAGATCAACAGGATCGGCGAGCCGTCGGGATGGCTGGCCAGATTGACCAGGGAACAATAGGGATCGCCGCTGCCGGCCATCAGCGTCGCCAGAGCCCCCTGCCGGGACCGCCTCAGCAGCGATTTGGCGAGCTTTGCGGGGTCGAAATCGGGGGTCGGTTGCATCGGCTTTCTCGGCTCAGGTGGTTGCAAGGAGGGTCTTTTTTCGGGTAAACGGGGGCCCGGTTATGGGTCGAGATGCGGCGAATCTGCCGTGTTTCGTGGAACTTGGTCACACTTCAGCCCAGCTTGCATTGCTCGGTGACAAGGTTCGAACGCCACTTCGGCACCCATGTATGCGGCGCATCACTGATTGCTCGCCGTTTCAAGCCACGACCCAAACGGAAAGCAGAAAGCAGAGAGGCTCATGCCCACAATCGCTTTGGTCGACGACGACCGCAACATTCTCACATCCGTCTCGATCGCGCTGGAAGCCGAAGGCTACCGTATCATGACCTACACCGACGGCGCTTCCGCGCTCGACGGTTTCCGTACCACCCAGCCCGATCTCGCCATCCTCGACATCAAGATGCCGCGCATGGACGGCATGGAGACGCTGCGCCGTCTCAGGCAAAAGTCCGACCTGCCGGTGATCTTCCTCACCTCCAAGGACGAGGAGATCGACGAGCTGTTCGGCCTCAAGATGGGCGCCGACGACTTCATCCGCAAACCGTTCTCGCAGCGTCTGCTGGTCGAGCGCGTCAAGGCGGTGCTGCGGCGCTCGGCGCCGAAGGATCCGACCGTTGCGCCGAAGGAGAACGACGCCAAGGCGCTCGACCGCGGTCTGCTGCGCATGGACCCCGAGCGCCATACCTGCACCTGGAAGAACGAGCCGGTGACGCTCACCGTGACCGAATTCCTCATCCTGCAGGCGCTCGCGACCCGGCCCGGCGTGGTGAAGAGCCGCAACGCGCTGATGGACGCCGCCTATGACGACCAGGTCTATGTCGACGACCGCACCATCGACAGCCACATCAAGCGGCTGCGCAAGAAGTTCAAGGTGGTCGACAACGAGTTCGAGATGATCGAGACGCTCTACGGCGTCGGCTACCGTTTCAAGGAAGCCTGAGGGCGCCTCCTCCACGGCGATCGAGAGCATCTCCGGTTCTCGTTCCATCGGGACGAGGATCGCTCTAGGATGCGGGGACCTTCGCACGGGCCGTCCTAACGCGGGCGTAAGCATTGCTTGACCGAACGCAGCCTGACCCTAACCAGAGCGCCGGGGATATCGCATCCGCCGGCGTTCAGGAGCACGTTGCCGACAACAAGCCGCAGGGCTTCCGGCCGCTGAACTGGTTGAAACGCGCCGGGCAGTTCTTCTTCGCGCTGTCCTTCTCGAGCCTGACCCGCCGCATCGTCTCGCTCAACCTCGCCGGCCTCGTCGCACTGGTGGCGAGCATCCTGTACCTGTCGCAATTCCGTGCCGGCCTGATCGATGCGCGCGCGCAGAGCCTGCTGGTGCAGGCCGAGATCATCGCCGGGGCGATCGCGGCCTCCGCGACGGTGCAGACCAACGCCATTACCATCGACCCCGACAGGCTGCTCGACCTCAAGCCGGGCGAGACCTATGGCGGCTCGGATGAGTATTCGCCGCTGGACTTCCCGATCAATCCGGAGCGCGTCGCGCCGGTGCTGCGCACCTTGATCTCGCCGACCAAGACGCGCGCCCGCATCTACGATCCGAACGGCAGCCTGCTGCTCGACAGCCGCAACCTCGAAAACGTGCTGCGCTTTCCGCTGCCGCCGCCGGCCGAGCAACCCGGCATCATCGAGCGCGGCAAGGTCGCGGTGCGCACCTGGCTGAACCGCGGCGACCTGCCGCTCTATCGCGAGCTCGGGCCCGAGAACGGCAACGGCTATGCCGAAGTGGGCGACGCTCTGCAGGGCCAGAAACGCTCGATGGTGCGGGTCAACGCACGCGGCGAGGTGATCGTCTCGGTCGCGGTCCCCGTGCTGCGCTCGCGCGCGATCCACGGCGCCTTGATGCTGTCGACGCAAGGCGACGACATCGACCAGATGGTCACCGCCGAGCGCCTCGCCATCCTGAAGGTCGGCGGCGTCGCCGCCGCCGTCATGATCATGCTGTCACTGCTGCTGGCGAGCACGATCGCAGGTCCGGTGCGCCGGCTCGCCGACAGCGCCGAACGCGTCCGCCGCCGCATCAAGGCCCGCATCGAGATTCCCGATTTCACCCGCCGCCGCGACGAGATCGGCCACCTCTCCGGCGCGCTGCGCGACATGACCAGCGCGCTCTACAGCCGCATCGAGGCGATCGAGATGTTCGCTGCCGACGTTGCCCATGAATTGAAGAACCCGCTGACCTCGCTGCGCTCGGCGGTCGAGACGCTGCCGCTGGCGCGCAACGAGAACAGCCGCGCCCGCCTGCTCGAGGTGATCGAGCACGACGTCAAGCGGCTCGACCGGCTGATCTCCGACATCTCCGACGCCAGCCGCCTCGATGCCGAGCTGCAGCGCCAGGATGCGATCCCGGTCGATTTGCGCCGGCTGCTGACGACGCTGGTGTCCGTCGCCAACGAAACCAAGCTCGGCCACGACGTCGCGGTCGAAACGCGCTTCGAGGGCCGCAGCCCGACCGACACCTTCGCCGTGAGCGGCCACGATTCCCGGCTCGGACAGGTCGTCTCCAACCTGCTCTCCAACGCGCAATCCTTCTCCGATCGCGGCAGCAAGGTGCGCCTCACCTGCCGCCGCGTTCGCTCCGAGATCGAGATCGTGGTCGACGACGACGGCCCCGGCATTCGCGAGGACGCGCTCGAGCGCATCTTCGAGCGCTTCTACACCGACCGCCCGCATCAGGGCTTCGGCCAGAACTCCGGCCTCGGCCTGTCGATCTCCAAGCAGATCGTCGACGCCCATGGCGGACGGATCTGGGCAGAGAACCGCCCTGGCCCGCCGGACGCCGACGGCACTCCGACAATTGCCGGTGCGCGCTTCGTGGTGAGGCTGCCGGCGCTATGAACGAAGGCGGGCCCAGCGTTCACGCCTCTGCCGTCAAGGTCGGGCCTTACGCCGTGCTGATCCGCGGGCCCTCGGGGTCCGGCAAGTCGCGGCTTGCCTTCGATCTGATCATGGCGGGGCGCTCGGGCGTTGTGGAAAGGGCCGTTCTGGTCGGTGACGACCGTGTCCATCTGGCGACACTCGGCCACGAAATTGAGGTCCGCCCCGCGCCTCGCCTGGCGGGCCTGATCGAGATCCGGGGCCTCGGAATCCGCCGCTGCGACTTCGTGGAGCATGCGACC
Source organism: Bradyrhizobium sp. NBAIM03 (assembly GCF_020194055.1). Classification (NCBI taxonomy): domain Bacteria; kingdom Pseudomonadati; phylum Pseudomonadota; class Alphaproteobacteria; order Hyphomicrobiales; family Nitrobacteraceae; genus Bradyrhizobium; species Bradyrhizobium sp. NBAIM03. The sequence continues at coordinate 16,632 of NZ_JADYVS010000036.1, forward strand.
GTCGGTCTCGTGGTCGATCTGGCCGCAGCCGACGCGGAGCGCCTGCCGCGGGCCGAAGCCCTGAAAACCAGCATTTTTGGTGTCGAAATACCGCGAATCCCTGTGCCCCGCGACTATTCGCCCCTTCCCCTGGTTGTTGCGGCCTTGACCACTACCAAGAGTTCATCTTCGGTTAACCCTTCAGGCGATTGTTTGAAGGGAAATGGTAACCATATGAACCCCACTATCGCGACCGAATAGACCGGCGCAGCTCCCCTCATCCATCCGTCTAGATTCAGGGAGATACGCAACATCCCCTCTTGCGCGGGGGCTCTGGATGGTCAAAGTGGCGCGTTCGTGCGGTGCACCAAAAGCGCCCGCGAGGAGTTTTCCGATGATTGGTCTAGTACTTGTGACCCACGGGCGCCTTGCCGACGAATTCAAGGCAGCGCTTGAGCATGTCATGGGCCCACAAAAGCAAATCGAAGCGATCACGATCGGCGCCGAAGATGATTCCGATCTCTGCCGAAGCGACATCATCGAGGCGGTCAACCGCGTCGATTCCGGCGACGGCGTTGCGATCCTCACCGACATGTTCGGCGGCACGCCGTCGAACCTGGCAATATCCTGCATGAGCCGGCCCAAGGTCGAAGTGCTCGCGGGCATCAACCTGCCCATGCTGGTCAAGCTTGCCAAGGTGCGCGAGGAGCGACCGCTGCCCGACGCGATCGCGATGGCGCAGGAAGCTGGCCGCAAATACGTCACCATCGCCAGCCGGGTGCTCGCCGGCAAATGAGCGAGGAGGCGCCACAAGCCGCGACCGGCGTGCCCGCGGGCGCGATCTCCAAGGATCTCCTGATCATCAACAAGCGCGGCCTGCATGCGCGCGCCTCGGCGAAATTCGTCCAGGCGGTCGAGCGCTTCGATGCGCAGGTGTGGGTGACGCGCGGCGGCGAGACCGTCGGCGGCACCTCGATCATGGGCTTGATGATGCTCGCCGCGGGTCCCGGCACGACGATCACGGTGGCGGCGGCAGGGACCGACGCCGAAGCCGCGCTCGCGGCGATCACGGAGCTCGTTGAAAGCAAGTTCAACGAGGAAGGGGTTTAGGCCCTTCTCTCACCACGCGGCCAGGTGCGCTCCCTCGCCCCGTACTTGCGGGAGAGGTGACGAAATCATTTCCCCGGCGGCGCGAAGTAGATGTTCCAGCTCATCGACGGTCCGGCCTTGCCGTTGGTGAAGCGGCGCGTTGTCATCACGATGCGCTCGGCGTTGGGCGCGACGTCCGACACCCATTTCTCGAACGCGGGCAGGCGGCCGTCGGTCGGATCGAACACGCCGATGAAGCCGTACTTCCTGGCGTCGTCGCGCGAGGTCAGTCCGGAATCCCAGGCCTCCAACGGCAGCAGCGCGGACGGATGATCCGGGCTGTAGAACACCAGCGGCTGGATCTGCTCCATCGTGCCGGCAACGACGGCCCAGCGCGACCCGAAGCGGGTGTGCCAGGCCTGGGTCAATTCGCGCGCGAGCTCCGAGCGCGCGCCATAGATCTGGGCATTGCCGGCATTGGCCGCCATCTCGCGCGCGGCGATCCAGGGCGAAGCGGCGAGCGTCGCGGCGCTGAGCACGAGCCAGATCGCAGCGATGTTGAACAGCGCGGCGCTCTGCACGCGCAGCGTCGGGATCGCGACCAGAGCGAGCGGCACCAGGAAGAACAGCGAGATGCCCCAATCCGTCTTCATGTAGATGCTGAAGGCGAGCGCGCCGAGCGGCGGGCCGACTGCGACGATGACCTGGACGATCCAGACATTCAGCGCCTGCGAGACATTGACCCCTGCATTGGCGCCGCGCGCCCAGGCGCGCGTGACGATGCGCAACGGCGCACGCAGCAGCAATTTGCCCCATGGCGGCACCAGCGCCATGGCCAGCGCCGCGAGCGCCACCGGCAAGGCCAGCAGCGCGAAGTTATGCAGCACATAGCCCGCGACCAGCTGATGCACCTGGGCCTTGTCCTGAAGGCTGTAGGTGTCGCCGGCATAGGTCAGCGGCACGAAATGCGCATCCGCCAGCCAGACGAGGTGCGGGATCATCGCCGCGACCATCGTGGCAATCGCGACCCACGGCGCGGGCGACGACAGGAAGCGCAACCGGTCGGGATGGATCAGCGCGGCGAGGCCGATCGCGCCGATCATGGTCAGCACCCAATATTTGGTCATCAGCGCCAGCGCGCCGGCAAGCCCGAGCAGGATTCCGGATTGCCAGCTCCGCTTCTCGAAGGCGTTGAGATAAGCGAGCACCAGGAGCGGCAGCGTGACGAGCTGCAAGAGGTCCGGGTTGTACTTGAAGCCCTTGAAATTGAAGATCGGGTAGAGCGCGATCATCACCACGACCAGGAACGCGCGGCGCGCATCCACCACGCGCAAGGCGATCAGCCAGCAGATCACCATGCCGACGCTCACCGTCGTCATCGCCAGCGCATAGGTCGCCCAGTCCGCCGCCGGGAGCGCCTTGAACCAGAGGCCGGCCACCCAGCCCGACAACGGCGGGTGCTTGCCATAGCCCCAGAGGAATTTCTGGCCCCAGCCCCAGGCTTCTGCGACGTCCATATGAACGTCCTGCGCCGCCTTCAGATTGATCAGGATGAAGGTCCAGAGCACCGCATGCAGGATGGCAAATTGGATCACCAGCCACAGGCGCGCCTCGGGGCGGACCGCACAGGCAACCAGGAAGGCCCGGAAGCGGTTGTAACTCAAGCGGGTCTTTGCCCGCGCTCCGGCAGTGGGAAGAGAGGTCGTGGACATGGCCGTGCGTAGCGCGTTTTGGCCCGTCATGGAATCAGCTTGGCGTGAACAAAGGCCCTGAAAATACAGCAATATGGTTGCCGCACGGGGATGTGAGTGGTATCCCGCGCCCATGACGACCGTCCCCATTTCCAACATCCGCAATTTCTCCATCGTCGCCCATATCGATCATGGCAAATCGACGCTGGCCGACCGCCTGATCCAGATGACCGGCGGCCTCTCCGACCGCGAAATGGCGGGGAAGGAGCAGGTGCTCGATTCCATGGACATCGAGCGCGAGCGCGGCATCACGATCAAGGCGCAGACGGTGCGCCTCGCCTACCGCGCCAAGGACGGCAAGGACTACATCTTCAACCTGATGGACACGCCCGGCCATGTCGACTTCGCTTACGAGGTCTCGCGGTCGCTGGCGGCCTGCGAGGGTTCCCTGCTCGTGGTCGATGCCAGCCAGGGCGTCGAGGCGCAGACGCTCGCCAACGTCTACCAGGCGCTCGACAACAATCACGAGATCGTCCCGGTCCTGAACAAGGTCGACCTGCCCGCGGCGGAGCCCGAGAAGGTCAAGCAGCAGATCGAGGACGTCATCGGCATCGACGCCTCGGACGCGGTGATGATCTCGGCCAAGACCGGCCTCGGCATTCCTGATGTGCTGGAAGCCATCGTCACCCGCCTGCCGCCGCCGAAGGGCGACCGCGACGCGACCTTGAAGGCGCTCTTGGTCGACAGCTGGTACGACGTCTATCTCGGCGTCGTCGTGCTGGTGCGCATCGTCGATGGCACGATGAAGAAGGGCCAGCGCGTGCGCATGATGGGCACGGGCGCGGCCTATGACGTCGAGCGCGTCGGCTTCTTCACGCCGAAGATGCAGCAGGTCGAGGAGCTCGGCCCCGGCGAGATCGGCTTCATCACCGCCGCGATCAAGGAGGTCGCCGACACCCGCGTCGGCGACACCATCACCGACGACAGGAAGCCGGTCGCCGAGATGCTGCCGGGCTTCAAGCCGGCGATCCCGGTGGTGTTCTGCGGCCTGTTCCCGGTCGACGCCGACGATTTCGAGACGCTGCGCGCGGCGATGGGCAAGCTGCGCCTCAACGACGCCAGCTTCTCGTTCGAGATGGAGACGTCGGCCGCGCTCGGCTTCGGATTCCGCTGCGGCTTCCTCGGGCTGCTGCACCTCGAGATCATCCAGGAGCGGCTGTCGCGCGAATTCGATCTCAACCTGATCGCGACCGCGCCGAGCGTCATCTACAAGATGAAGCTCACCGACGGCCAGGAGATCGAGATCCACAATCCCGTCGACATGCCTGATGTCGTCAAGATCGCCGAGATCGACGAGCCCTGGATCGAGGCGACGATCCTAACGCCCGACGAATATCTCGGCAGCGTCTTGAAGCTGTGCCAGGACCGCCGCGGCGCGCAGAAGGAGCTCACCTATGTCGGCTCCCGCGCCATGGTGAAATACGACCTGCCGCTCAACGAGGTCGTGTTCGACTTCTACGACCGTCTCAAATCGGTCTCCAAGGGCTACGCTTCGTTCGACTATCACCTGACCGACTACAAGCCGGCCGATCTCGTCAAGATGCAGATCCTGGTCAATGCCGAGCCGGTCGATGCGCTCTCGATGCTGGTCCACCGCACCCGCGCGGAGGGGCGCGGCCGCGCCATGGTCGAGAAGATGAAGGAGCTGATCCCGCCGCACATGTTCCAGATCCCGATCCAGGCGGCGATCGGCGGCAAGGTGATCGCGCGCGAGACCGTGCGCGCGCTGCGCAAGGACGTCACCGCGAAATGCTACGGCGGCGACATCACGCGTAAGCGCAAGCTTCTGGAGAAGCAGAAGGAAGGCAAGAAGAAGATGCGGCAGTTCGGCAAAGTCGACATCCCGCAGGAAGCTTTTATTGCCGCGCTGAAGGTCGACAGCTGAGGCGAGGCTCGGGACGGGCCAGCCGGGTCGCCGGGGCCGGCAAACAGGCGCTCTCCCGACGGCAAACAAAAAAGTGCGAAAACAACCCCATGCACAGTAGCCGCCCTCTTGGCGGCATTGTGCTTTTTCGATTTTACGAAGTCGGTTTGACCCGTCGGGCAAAACAGGGGTATGGTGGCATCATCGAACGCTTGCCTCTCAGCCGTGTATCTATTCCTCGCCCCTCTTCGCGATCCTGATGCCCTCGATGATCCGGTCGCTCGGGTGCAACACGACGCGATCACCTGCAGCTAGTCCGGAGAGAACTTCGGCCACGCGGTTATTCCGGTGGCCGATGCGGACCGGGACGGTTCTTGCACGGCCGTTCTCGTCGGCGAAAACCGCCCATTGGTCGCCTTTTCGGAACAAAGCGCTCACCGGCACGGTCAGCGACTCGGTCGCGCTCCATGTCGTCACGTGAACGATAACACGATAGTCGTGCCCGAGCGTGCCCCACTTCTCGGGCGGGTCGGTGAAATCGATGGTCACGCGGACCCGCTGCTCCTCGGTGCCGAGTGCGGAGACTTTCAGGAAACCGGCCGGGTCGACCCGGACCACCTTTCCCGCGATGGGCTGACCGCCCCAGCCATCGATCCGGACCGGCGCGCCGACCTTGATCTGGACCGCGTCAGTCGAGAGCAGGTCGGCCACGACCTCGAGATCGAACGGGTCGCCGATATCAACCAGCGGCGTCCCGGGCAGAACCGTCGTCTCGCTGTCCTGGATGATCTTCAATACCCGTCCGCTTGTCGGCGCCAGCACACGGATGCAGCAGGTCGGCTCCGCGGGAGGGATAGCGCTTGCCGGGTCCATCAGCCGGGCCGCCAGGCTGGTCCGCACTGCGCGGCGCATCTCGACCTGGGCCTTGGCACCTCTCAGGGCGGCCTCGTTGGTGGCGACCTCGAATTTCGCCTTGTCGTAGGCCTGGGCCGAGGTAGATTGCGTCCGCAACAGCGTCTGCACCCGCTGGAACTCGGTCCGCGAAAAATCCAGCGCGGCTTCGATCCGCTGCACTTCAGCTTCCTGCTGCTGGATCGCGGCGTCTGCGGCCAGGACCTCCGCCTGCAGCTGATCGCGCGATCGCGCATCGATGAAGCCGGGCAGCGTCGGTTGCATCAGGGCGACGGTCTGGTTAGCGACGACGTCGTCGCCGACATGGAGCGAAGGCCCCTGCTCGCCGAGCGGATGCGAGATTCTCAAGACCTTGCCCGCGATCGGCGCCGACACCGTGTAGACGTGGCGCACGCGGGTCTTGCCGTCGTCGTCCGCCGTGACCTCGATCGGCCCCTTCGCGACGGTCGCGAGATCGACCAGAACCGGTCGGGGCCAGGCGAACCAAGCGAGCCCTGCGAGGATCGCAGCAGCGAGCGCGGCGCCGATGATGCGTTTGGTCCAGTTGGCGGGCATGGCTAATCTCGCGTCTTGAGGACCGCAACAAGGTCCAATCTGTCGATGCGTTCTCGGATCACGGCGGCGGAAACGATGGCGGCCAGCACCACGACGGACGTGGCGATCACGTAAGTCGAGTGCTCGACGACGAGGCGGACGCGCATCAACTCGCCGGCAAGGTTCCTTTTCATTACCCAGGCGAGGCCGTAGCCCATCAGCCAACCGGGCGGTTGGGCGATCAGGGTGAGGATGGCGAGCTCAAGCAGCAGGATGCGCAGCACCTCGCCGCGCGTGAAGCCGAGCACGCGCAGGCTGGCCAGTTCGCGCGTCCGTTCGGACAGCGAAATGCGCGCATTGTTGTAGACGACGCCGAACGCGATCACGCCGGCAAGGCCCGTGTAGATACTCGCCATCGTGGTGACGAGCAGCGCGACGGTCTTGCGGAAGTTCGCCAGCGAAACGCGCTGCAGCGCCACGCCGCCGACCGTCGGTATGGACTTCACCGCCGTGTAGAAGTCCTCCGTCCGGTTCTCGTCGAGGCTGAGATTGACGCTAGTGACGACGGGCGCCTCGCGCATCAGCTTGTGCAACGCCTCGATCTCCATCATGCCCCTAATCCCGAAGTAGTCCGCGACGGTCGCGACGACCGGCACCGTCACGGATCGCCTGGCGCCCTCCAACAGATCGAGCTCGACGCTATCGCCTGGTCCGACGCCGAGGATATGCGCGAGCATGCCGGAGATGGCGAGGCCCGTCTCCGGCAGGATGACCGGCCGAAGCTCGACGTCGATGATGCGCCTGAGGTGGGCAGCAGCCGGTCGGCCGCTGATGACGATGCGCCGTTCGACGTTGCCGTGGCGGATCCGGACCGGCACCTCGCGGAACGGCTCGGCGGCGAGAACGCCCGGAAGCCGGCTCACCTGCTCCACGACATTTGCGATCCGCTTCTCGGCAAAGCCGATGGTTGCGTCCTGCCGGTCGGCGAGGAAGTAGGTCACATCGGTCAGATGCTCCATGCTGTCCCGCGTGAACAGCGAGACGACTAGGATCGCGGTGGCCAGCGCCATGCCGAGCGCCGTGAAGAAGGCCCGTACCGGATGCCGGGCGATGTTGCGGATCATCATCAGCGTCGGCTGCGACACGATCCGGTCGAGCTGGATGCGCGCCGAAAGCAGCCGGCGATAGACCGGCGGGGCCGGCGCCTGCATGGCGACGGCCGGGGGCAGCTTCACCACCTCGCGCAACGCACGGAATGCGCCGATCGCCGCAGCCGCCGCGCTAAGCGCACCTGCCGTGAGATAAACGTCCGGTGCCTTCGCGAACACCAGGAACGGAAAGTGGAAGAAGTCGCCGAACAGCGCGGTGACGTGCAAACCGAGCCAGGTGCCCACGATGCCGCCCAACACGATGCCGACCACGACGATGAAGGCAACGAACTTGAAATAGTGCAGCACGATGCTGCCGTCTGAATAACCCAGCGCCTTCAGCAGGCCGATCTGCTCGCGCTCGAGCGCGACCAGCCGGGTCAAGGTGAGATTGACGAGGAAGGCCGCGACCAGCAGGAAGATCGGCGGCAGCGTGCGGCTCATGTTGTTGAGCATGTCGAGTTCATGATCGAGCCAGGCGTGCGAGGTCTGGTCCTTGCGGCCATGCGCCGCCTGCCCGCCATAAGGATCGAGCAGGGCGTCCAGTCGCCGGACCACATCGCGCTCGGAGGCGCCGGGCTGCAGCTTGACCGCGACCGCCGAGAAGGCGCCGTCGAGATCGTAGGCAGCGCTAAGCACCTTCTCCGACATCCAGACGATGGCATAGCGGCGATCGTCCGGCATCAGGTCGCCCGGTCCGACCGTGTAAACGAACTCGGGCGACAGCGCGATGCCGACGATGACGAGCTCGCGCTTCCTGCCGTTGAGGATGGCGGAGAACCGCGCCCCCTCGACGAAACCGTGCGCCCGAGCGAACGGCTCGTTGACGACGACCTCTTCAGTCCGTCCCGGCGCCGGGAACCGCCCGGAGCGCATGTAGAGCCGGTTGAGATGCTGCTCACCCGTGTCGGCCAGCGAAACGAACTGCGCGCTGGCCGGCGCGGAGAAACCGGGAATGTCGAGTAGCGCCGGCTTGGCGATACGGGTGTCGATGGCGGCGACTCCTGGGATCTCGCCGATCCTGTCGGTGAGCGCCTTCGGTGCCCGCTTCGCCTGCGCGAACACATCGGCAAAGCCGTAACGCTCGTAATAAGCGATCCGGGTCTCCTCCAGCGATCGGTGCGAGCCCACCGCGAGCACCAGCGTCGCAACCCCCCCGCCGACGACCAGCGCGACCGCGAGCACCTGCGCCCAGAGCCGTCTGACGTCACGAAGCAGCTTGATGTCTAGCACCTTCATGTCGTCACCAGGTGAGCTCGGCGGCCTCCCGCCGGGCCTCGTTGGTCCGGATGCGGGAGATGCGACCGTCAGCGAAGAACAGCACTCGGTCGGCGACCTCCTGGATGCTGGCGTTGTGGGTGATGATGACTGTAGTGGTCCCGAGCTGCCGGTTGACGCCAAGCAGCGCCTCGATGACGCGGATGCCGGTCTTCGAATCCAACGCCCCGGTCGGCTCGTCGCAGAGCAGCACCGCCGGCCGCTTCGCGATCGCGCGGGCGATGGCGACGCGCTGCTGCTCGCCGCCGGAGAGCTGGGCGGGAAAGTGATGCATCCTCGCTTCGAGTCCGACCAGCGCGAGGGCGTCGGCCGGCCGCATCGGATTCTTGGCGACTTCGGTGACCAGCGCGACGTTTTCGTAGGCCGTGAGGCTGGGCACCAGATTGTAGAACTGGAAGACGAAGCCGACGTGATCGCGGCGGTACTTCGTGAGTTCGCGGTCCTCCAGATCCGTTAGGTCCAGATCGCGGAAGAACAGCCGGCCGCTGGTCGGACGGTCGAGGCCGCCCATGATGTTGAGCAACGTCGTCTTGCCGCTGCCGGAGGGGCCGAGCAGCACGACCACTTCCTTCTCGGGAATGTCGAGGTCGACCTCGTTGAGGGCATGCACCATCACTTCGCCGGAGACATAGATCTTAGTCAGCGCCTTTGCGGTGAAGACGGGAACGCTCATTGACGTCCTTTAAAGCTAGCGCCGTTTGCAGGCATCTCCTCGCGAAGGTCAGCCGTGACGATAGCCGCCAGAAGAGCTATGACCGGATCGCCGGTTGAGATGAGGAATGAAGGCCGGCACCTGCGCGGCATACCGGGCATAGGCCTCGCCGAACTCGCTCCGGGCCTCACGCTCCTCGTCCTTGGCGAGCTTCACGTACATGACGGTCAACACCGGAAACATCGCCAAGGTCAGAATCGTCGGCCATTGCAACAGGAAGCCGAACATCACCAGCACGAAGCCGACATATTGCGGATGCCGGACGTAGCTGTAAGGACCGGTGGTGGCGAGGCTCCGGGTCTGCTGCGCCTCGTACAGCGTCCTCCAGGCGAGGGAGATCAGGATGAACCCGGCGCCGATGAAGATGAAGCTGACGACATGGAACGGCCCCGTGTGGGGATTGGTCTTCCAGCCGAACATCATCTCGAGCAGATGACCGGCGTCGTGCGAGAACCAGTCGACGTTCGGGTAGCGCGACTGCAGCCAACCCGACAGGAAATAGATGGTGAGCGGAAAACCGTACATCTCCGCGAACAGCGCCACCAGGAACGCGCTGAAGGCGCCGAAGGAGCGCCAGTCGCGCGAGGTCTGCGGCTTGAAGAAGCTGTAGGAAAACAGGATGAACACCGCCGAGTTGACGGTGACGAGGCTCCAGAGGCCGTAAGCAGGCGGAATGTCGTGCATCACGCGCTCCTCGAATCGTTTGGCCGGCCGCCACCGTGACGGTGACCATGGCCGCCATGCATGAAGAAATGCATCAGCGGACAGGCAAGGAGCGGCAGCCAGACCAGGAGCCCCAGCACGTGAGCCCTGTGCTCGCTGAACAGCAGCACGCCGGCGATGGCCAGGAACCCGATCAGGACCAGGCCAGCCTTGGCTCTCATGGACATGCCCGCGGCATGCCGCTGTCGATAAGCGGAATGATCCTGCACCGGCATGGGCGCGCTCCTCTCGATCCCCGCAGCATAGGAGCACCGCCGCCATCGCTTTTGACGCAGATCAAAGGCTCGCGGGAGCTGAGCGCGCGAGACAATTAGCAACCGATCGTACCTTGAGATTCGTCAAGACCGACATTGCGCCGATGCGTATCGTGGACCTTCGCAACCTGGAGGACCGAACATGATCACCAAGACGCTTCTCGCCACAATCGGCGTTGTTTCCCTGCTGGCCGTACCCGCCACGGCTCAATCCACCGACAAGGAAAAGAACGGCCATCACTACAGCGGCGGACCCAAGACAGAAGTTCCGCACCACATGGGCAAGAAAGAAAAGACCGGCACCTCTGCCAACGCTCAATCAGGCGGTCATCACTACACGGGCGGCCCCGGCACGTCGTCGCCTCATCACATGGGCAACAAGAAATAGTTCGATCTTAGCGGCACGCGAAGGCAAGAAGAAGATGCGGCAATTCGGCAAGGTCGACATGCCGCAGGAAGCTTCATGGCCGCGCTGAAGCATGGCACCTGCATCGCAGCGTGTGCGATGCAGGCATCCACGTTCGCTGCTAATCGATCACGATTTCCTCTTTGCCTCGACGTATCGCGCAAAATTGTCGAGGATCGCCTGCCAGCCGCCCTGCTGCTGTTCGACCGAGTGCGTGGTTTCGGCGTCGAAGACGACACGGACGACAACACTCTTCGGGCCGGGCACGAACTCGACCTCGGCCTTTCGATCGCCGAACGCGTATTCGATCCGCTTGTGCTCGACGATCTTGGTGTAGGTGCCGGCGAAGTCGAAGCCCATGCTGCCGTCCTTGGCCTCCATCCGCGACGAGAAGGCGCCGCCGTCCCGCAGGTCGACCGTCGCCTTGGTCGTATGCCAGTCGTCGGACGCGGCATTCCACTTCACGATGTCGGCTGGCGTCGTATAGGCACGCCAGACCTGATCGATCGGGGCGGCGACGCTGGTTTCGACGGTGATCCTCATGGGCATTGCTCCAGTTGCGACTTTGACGCTCGAATTGACGGAATTCTCGCCACGTGTGCCGGGTCCATTTCCAGCACGTCCGGGACGTGTCGACCCGAGGACGATCGAGACCGGCCCATGCCGACATGGTCCGGCGTCAATGTGCCAAAAAAATTGGAGAAGTTGTGGTGTGGGCAAGCGAAGTGTGCCTGCGCGCACGCCTCGTCCTTCGAGACGACGCTGACGCGTCTCCTCAGGATGAGGCTCATTGGGCGTCGGTGCCTGTTGAAACTGCTGCCGCGGACTCCGCCCTCATCCTGAGGAGCCCGCTCAAGCGGGCGTCTCGAAGGATGGCGCAGGGAAAAAACTCTCTAATGCGATAGCCCTGACCGCCAGCTTCGCTCTTCGAGCTGTGGCGGCCAAGTCGCACTACCGTTCCGCGCTGGTCTTCAGATCGGCCTGGTCTTCCCTCGAATGGCCATCGACCGTTTCAGGACCTGCTGGGCATCGGCATAGCGGCCTTGATACTTGTAGAGACCGGCGAGGTTTTCCAGAACGCCGGCGAGATCCGGATGGTCAGGGCCGAGGGTTTTCTCGAAAGTGGCCGCCGACCGCTTGAACAGCCGCTCGGCCTCCGCGTTACGGCCCTGACGCCCGTAGAGCGCAGCCAGATTGTTCTGTGCCTGCGCGATGTCGGGATGATCCGGGCCGAACGCCTTCTCGGTCACCGCCATCGACCGCTTCAGCAGCCGCTCGGCATCGGCATAGCGATTGCGATTGATATAGGCGTCGGCCAAATTGTTCATCAGCACCGTGGCTTCGGGGTCGTCGGGACCGAGCGCCTTCTGCAGCACGGCGAGGCCTCGCTTGAACAGCGGTATAGCCTCATCGTATCGGCCCTGATGGCTGTAGACAGCGCCCAGATTGCTCAACGCCATCACGATCGATGGATCACCGCTTTTCTCGTGAATGGCGATCGACCGCTTGAGCACCGGCTCCGCTTCGGCGTAACGCTCTTCCGCACGGTAGAGATCGCCGAGATTGTTCAGCACCATCGCGACTTCGGCATGATTCGGACCGAGTGTCTTCTCGTCAATGGCCAGCGCGCGCTTGTACAGCGGTTCGGCAACGGCGTATTGGCCGAGATTGTAATGGATCGTGCCGAGGTCGTTCAGCGGCATCGCGACGTGCGCATCATCGGGGCCGAACTCCTTCTCGCGAAGGGCCAGCGACTTCTGGGCCAGAGGCAGCGCTTCCATGTACTTCCCGGCCCGATAGAGCTGCTTCATCTGCCGGGCCAGCGTGCCCGCCTCGTCCTCTTCGGCATGGGACGGCACGCCGAACGACAGGCTCAAGGCGAGCGCTGTGACTGCAACACAGATCGATGCTTTCAGAGCCTTCATCGCGCCTTCCCTCGTCGCTGACATCAGGGACCTACGCGCCGTTGGTGCTCCCGGAAGCCGGACAGGTTCAATGCAACCGCGGCTTTCCGACGCGACCGACCGCGCCAGCGCGGCTGGATGCCATTGGCAGGCGTCAGCAATTCGTCATTGCCCGAGCTGCTGCAGCACAGCAGACCATAACGCGAGCGGCTCCCTGAAGGCTCCGGGTTCGTTCGGCTTTTGACGAACGGCCGTGTGCACCATGACGAGCTTGGAGGCTGGATCGACCAGGATGAGCTGACCGCGAATGCCGATGAGGGCAAATCGGCGCTGCTCGCCGGGGAGGAGCCACACCTGATAGCCGTAGCCGAAATAGCGCGTGGCCACGCGCGGAGCGAGATGACCGTCCTCTGGCCTGACGGTCGTGGCATCCAGCAGCCACTGCCGGGGGATCAGCTGCCGGCCTTCCCAGGCGCCGTCATGGGCGAGCAACCGGGCCAAGCGCGCATAATCGCGCAAGGTCGCGTTGAAGCAGCAATAGGCGATCTCCTGCCCGCTGCCGTCGATCACCCAGGAGGCGTCCGCCTCGGTGCCGATGGGGTCCCAGATCCGGTCGCGGAGATAGTCGGCGACCGGCGTGCCCGTGGCGGCGCGCAGGACCAAGCCGAGTATCTCCGTTTCAACGCTGGCATAGTGGAATTTGGTGCCTGGCCGCGCGGTCCGCGTGTTGAACTGCGCGACGATGGCGGCGGGATCTTTCGGCGGGCCGGCGAACAAGGCCCGCCCAAGCCGGGCGATGTCGTCGTTCCCGTCATAGACTTCCGAGAATTCGACGCCTGACGACATGTTCAACAAGGCGCGGATGGACGTGTTGCCATATTCCGTGCCTGCAAGGCCGCCGACATAGGTCGAGACGAGGTCGTCGATCGACTTGATCCGTCCCTCCGAGACCGCGATCCCGACCAGCATGGCCACCAGCGTCTTGGCCATGGACATCGAGACAAAGCGGTGGTGGTCGGTCCGTGCATATTGATAATGCTCGTACAGGATGGTGTCGTCCCTGGCGATCAGGAGGCCCGTCGCCGGGTTGCGCTTGAGGTAGTCCGCAATGCCAAGCTTTTCGGTGCCAAGACTGTAGGTGACCTGTGGCTCCGGCGCGCGCTTGAATTGCCAGGGCGTCGTCGCGCGAGCGACCCGGCGCGAGGGATAGATCTCGCCGAAATGGCTGTAGCTGCCGACGAGCTTGTCGAGCGGGGGAGCGGCTCCGCGCGTGCCGACCGGATAGCCCTCAGCCGCACCGTAGAGCTCGGCATCGGGACCGCTATCCGAAAAGACCGGTCCCGGCGCGGCGGGCACGCTTCGGACGTCCTGCGCGCACGCCAGGGGCGACCAGATCGCGGAAGCAAAAATGACGGGCAGAAAAAGCCGGCGGCACCCGCGCGGCCTAAACGACGCTCCCCAGTTCATTGCACTTGCCTCCCCGCACGTTGGTGGGTGTGCGCTTCACGAGAACAACGTCGCAGGCTGGTGACGCGCGGCATGCTATCATTGCGGGCGGGCCGTGTCAGCCTGCGGTGGCAACCCGCCTTGCTCTCGCCCCGCGGATCAGTCACCATCCCTGCCGCGCACCATCAACAAGAGCAAAAGCGCCAAGGAAACGCATGAGCAAGCCGTCACGTTTCGACTATGGCTGGGTCGTTGTCGCCGCGGGCGCGCTGATGACCTGCATCGGGTTCGGCACGATGCTGTCGCTGGCGGTGTTCCTGCAGCCGATCTCGGAGGCGATGGGCTGGTCGCGCGCCGGGGTGTCGGCTGCCGCGACGCTGGATTTCCTCTTTATGGGATTCGCCGCATTCCTATGGGGCACGCTGTCGGACCGGTTCGGCACCCGCATCGTGGTGCTCTCGGGAAGCGTTCTGCTGGGACTAGGTCTCGTCACAGCGAGCCAGGCAGCAAGCCTGTGGCAATTCCAGCTTTGCTTCGGCGTGCTGATCGGGATCGCCGTGGGCAGCTTCTACGCACCGATGATGGCGCTCGCGAGCGCCTGGATCGAAAAGAACCGCAGCCTCGCGGTGGCGCTGGTCTCGGCCGGCATGGGCGTGTCCCCGGTGACGGTCGCGCCGGCCGCGAGCTGGCTGATCACGGCCTATGATTGGCGCACCGCGATGCTGACGATCGGCATCGCTTCGTGGGCGCTGTTGATCCCCGCCTGCTTCCTGGTACGTCCGGCGCCGCCAGCCGCTGGCTCCGCAACGACGGACGCGGCGCCAGAGGTCGAGATGGGCGCGGCGCAGGCGCTGCGCACGCCGCAATTCATCGCGCTCGCAGCGGCGCATTTCGCCTGCTGCGCGGCGCATTCCGGCCCGATCTTCCACATGGTGTCCTACGCGATGGTCTGCGGCATCGCTCCGCTCACGGCAGTGACGGTCTATAGCGTCGCCGGCGTCTCAGGCCTCGGCGGACGCCTGCTGCTGGGCGCGCTGGCCGATCGCATCGGCGCGAAACCCGTCCTTGTCGGCGGGCTGTTCGTGCAGGCGATGTGCATTGCGACCTATCTGGCGGTGGCGCAGCTCGGCGAGTTCTACGCGCTCTCGGTCGTGTTCGGCCTCGCCTATGGTGGGGTGATGCCGCTCTATGCGGTGCTGGTCCGCGAGTTCTTCGGCGCGCGCATTATGGGCACGGTGTTCGGTGCCGTGTCGGCCTTCGCCAGCCTCGGCATGGCGCTCGGGCCCTGGGCCGGCGGGATCGTGTTCGATACTTTCCAGCAATACACCTGGCTGCACGCCGGCTCCTTCGCGATCGGGCTTGCGGCGGTCGCGGTGGCGCTGAGTTTTCCGACGCGGCGCAGGCCATCGCTCGATCTTAGCCGCGCGACGGCGTGACACCGGACAGTGGCGAATACCGGATCTGACTTTGCATAAATGTAAGTTTGACGGATTTCGCCTCCCTCGGTCATCCTACTTCCTGCCTTCTGGCACCGATTATCTTCGTGTACCATTGCCCTTGTGACCAGATCGTTCTGGCATCGCGAGAGGCCAAATGAGGCGGCGGACGTTTCTGAGCTTCTTGGGAATGACGGCGATATCGGCGCGCGAAGCCTTGGCCCAAAAGCGCGTTCCGGTCGTGGGATTCGTCGGATTTGCCACGCCGGAAATCGACAATGCGGTGCTCGTTCCGTTCCGGAAGGCGCTGGCCGAGCTGGGTTACGTGGAGGGCCGCACCATCGTCATCGAGGCCCACTCGACGGCCGGCGATGTGTCGCGGGGCCTTGCATTGATCGACGACCTCGTGGCCAGACAGGTGGACGTGCTGCTTTCGCCCGGCCCGGCCGCAGCACGCGCGATCATCAGGAAAACCAATATTCCCGTCGTCGCCGTGGCGCTGCCTGCGGTGCAAAGCGACCCTGAATTGTTTCAGAGCCTCGCGCGGCCGGGCGGCAGCCTCACCGGCTTCGCCGCGTTCGGCGAGGAGATGTCGGCCAAGCGCATCGAGATGATCCGGGAGATCCTGCCCTCGCTGAAGCGGATCGGCGTCTTGAACAATGCGACGGACCCGACCTTCAGCGCCTGGGGCGCGCAAACCATCGAGGAAGCACGACGCGCCGGGCTCGAACCGGTGCGCCTTGGACTGACGAGCGCATCGCCGGCGGCGGTTGCCGAGCAATTCAACGTGCTCGCGGGCGCCGGCGGCAACGCCGTGATTGTCATTCGCGACTACATGACCGCCGCGATGCAGGACGCAATTTGCCGTATCGGCATCGACATGAAGATCGCCGTCATCGGCCAGCAGAAGGAGTTCGCGCATGCCGGCGCTCTGATCAGCTATGGCGCCGACATCGGCGACCTGTTTCGTCGCGCCGCGGGCTATGTTGATCTGATCCTGAAGGGACAAAAGCCGGCAAATATGCCAATCCAGCTGCCAACCAAATTCGAACTGGCCGTCAATCTCAAGACCGCGCGGGCGCTTGGCGTGACGATCCCGCCCACCATCCTCGTGCTGACGGACGACGTGATCGAGTGACGGGTCGTTGAAAATCCGCCGATTGCCGCGCCGTGAGGCGGGCTCAAATCCAGTCATTCGCGAAGCTTCGGCGGAGCAGTTCATGGAATGCAGCATCCGGCCCGCGCTCGACGATGACGCCGCGGCCATCAGCGCGGTCATCTTGCCTACGCTGCGCGAAACGAATGCGAAGGACTATACGGCGGAGATCATCGCGCGGATCGAGCCCAGCTTCGGCCCGGATGCCGTGCGCCGGCTGATCGGGCAGCGTACCGTTTTCGTCGCCACGATCGGCGGCCGCCTGGTCGGAACGGCAAGCCTCGACGGAAGCGTCGTCCGCACAGTCTTCGTTGCTCCGGACGTTCAGGCCCGCGGGATCGGCAAGCTGCTGATGGCCGAGATCGAGCGCACAGCGCGCGAGCGGAACAATTCCGTCCTTGACGGTCCCTTCATCGGTCACTGCAGAGACCTTCTATGCGCGACTGGGGTTCAATGCCGTGCGCGACAGCTATTATGGGGACGAACGCACGATCATCATGGAGCGGGTGCTCATCGAGCGGACCTAGACCTGGTCCACACCATGGCAATCGCCGCGGAGAGCCCGACGCGTGGTGGTAGTTCGAGCTCTTGCGGAACCCATCGCCGACGGACGGGCGCGAGTATCTCGCCGTTCTTGCCAGTTCTGATTAGTAAGCACGAAGCCTGATGGTCCGGTCTCGATCTACCGATACGAGCTGAATTGCGCCAGTTGTGTTCGACGCGCGATTTGTAGCCGCAACGAAAGTCGAGTCGCGCTTCGAAAAGTGGAAATTAGTTTTGCGACATAATCGTAATGACTCCGACGCAAAAAAAGAAAATAGGGTGCAATCAACAAGAATATAATGGGAGGAGCAGATGGATACTGCGGGTCGCCTGCGCGCGATGGCATTATTGTGCCGTCAGACAGCCGCGCGTCATCCGGATCGAGGTTGGAAACTACTCGCGGAAGCTGAATATTGGGAGCACTTGGCCAATGATGCGCCGCTCGAGCATGTCGACCATTGCTCGGTTCGCTCACCGCTTCACCGTGAGCACGCTATGATACAATCGGCCACGGCCGACGCGAGGTGAGAGCGAAACAGAATAATTTGTTAGCTTCTGTGTGCCTAACCTGAAGAGTGCCGCCCACCGCCGATGCGGCACATTGGAATGGGAATGCCGGCCCCGGCTGTTACCCCATCCTGCGGCTGGGGCCGTTTTGAACTTTCGCAGCATCGTTCAAACCCGATCCACAACCATGCTCAGAAGCATCGCTATAGCGCTCTTCGGAAAAGGCATCTTGTCTCGGCTCGATCGAGCGCTCTCCCATGGTCGCAATACTGAGGCTGCGCCCAGCCTTGTGCGGGACATCGGCCGAGGCTTCGGGCTGTAGGGCGCCGTCCACGCGCCTCGTCGATCAGGCAGCGCCTGCCCTACCGGCGACTATTTCTTCAACAATATTCCTTTCGCTCGCGCCATTCGCCTGACTGATCCGGCGTGGCGGCCCAGTTCGGCGGCAATCTTCGATACCCCAATGCCCTGCCGGGCCAGCGTGACCAGCCGTCGAACCTCCTGCTCGGCCCATTGCTTCGGCTTCGGTGTCTTCATGGTGCGACCCCACGACCGCACGACTTAACGACGGCAGCTGACGGTCCGCACTTGGGAAACTTACGGGTGGCGCGCCCGGGCCATTATCCGTCCGAACCTCCAAACGGAAATTGACCGACGCCGCGCTGTCATGCGCCCCGGCCTTTGGCCTCGTTGTTGAGGCAGATCAAGGCTGCTGGCGCCGGGCAAGGCGGGAGAGGCCGATGGGCGAAGCGGTGCGTTCTTAGATATCGTGGAGGCGAGCGGTCACGCCACCAGCGCGGCGTCCTCGTTGCCGTCGATGCCGCGCTGTGCCGCCAGCAGGCCGACGATCTCCGCATGCGGCCGGGCCTTGCTGAACAGGAAGCCCTGGCCCTCATGGCAGCCTTCGGCGCGGAGGCAGCTGAGCTCGGCTTCGGTCTCGACGCCTTCGGCGGTGATGGTGACGCCAAGGCCCTTGCCGAGGCTGACGATGGAGCGGATGATCGCCTGGGCCTCGCGGTTGGCCGCGAGATCGCGCACGAAGGACTGGTCGATCTTGATCTTGTCGAACGGGAAGCTGCGTAGGTAGCTGAGGCTGGAATAGCCGGTGCCGAAATCGTCCATGGAGATGCGCACGCCGAGCGCGCGCAGCGCATGCAACGTCGCCAGCACCTGCGCGCTCTTCTCCAGCAGCAGCGTCTCGGTGATCTCGAGCTCGAGCCGCCGCGGCGCCAGGCCGGAATGTTTCAGCGCGTCAGTGACCATCGAGAGCAGATTGCCGCTGCGGAACTGGAGTGGCGACAGGTTGACCGCGACGCGGACGTCGTCGGGCCAGGCCGCGGCGTCGAGGCAGGCCCGGCGCAGCATCAGCCCGCCGAGCGGATTGATCAGGCCGGTGTCTTCGGCGACCGGAATGAACTCGGCCGGCGACACCATGCCGCGCTCGGCATGCAGCCAGCGCACCAGCGCCTCGAAGCCGGTGATGCGGCCGCTCGCGAGGTCGATCAGCGGCTGGTAGTACGGCCGCAGCACGTCATTCTGGATCGCATCGCGCAGCTCGACCTCGATCTTGCGGCGGCTCTGCGCCTTCGCATCGAGCGCGGCCTCGAAGAAGGCGAAGCTGCCACGCGCATCCAGCTTGGCGCGCGACAGCGCCATGTCGGCGCTCTTGAGCAGCTTTTCGGAATCCTCGCCGTCGCCCGGCGCCATCGCAATGCCGATCGAGGCACCGATCACCACGGAGTGACCGTCGAGCAGATAGGGATCGGCAATGGCCGCAAGGAGGCGTTTTGCGAGACCCACCGCATCTTCCGGCCGAGCCAATCCGCTCTGCAGAACCGCGAACTCATCGGAATTGAGCCGGGCCAGCCCATCCTCGTCGCGCAAGGTGGAACGCAGCCGCTTGGCGACGCCGCGCAGCAGCTTGTCGCCGACCGCGTGCCCCAGCGTGTCGTTGACCGCCTTGAAATTGTCGAGCCCTAGTATCAGCAGCGCGACCTTCTCGGAGCCGCGGCGCGTGTACAGCAGCATCTCGTCCATCTGCTGCCGCAGCAGGCTGCGATTGGGCAGACCGGTCAGCCCGTCATGCTGGGCCATGAAGGCGAGTCGCGCCTCGGCGCGCTTGCGCTCGGTGATGTCCATCAGCGCGAGCAGCACCGCGGGCCGCTCGGCATAAGTCAATTCGCGGGAATAGATCGCAAGGTCGATCAGCCCACCGTCGGCCTTGACGTGCTTCCAGGTGCGGCCGGCCTGATCCTCGCCGGTCCCATCGACGGTCCAGGGCGGCTCGCTTTCGAACGCCTGCAAAGACCGGATCTTCAATCGCTCGAACTCGGCGCGGCTGTAGCCATAATGCGCGACCGCGGCATCGTTGACGCCGAGGATGCGCTCGTCGTCCAGCGCGCAGACGATCATGGGCACGGGATTGCCGTCGAACAGCAGGCGGAACGAGGCCTCGCGCTGCTTGAGCTCGGTGATATCGACGCGCAGGCCGACGACGCCGCCGTCATCGGTCAAGCGCTCGTCGATCAGGATGACGCGGCCGTCCGACAGCTTCTGCTCGTGGCGCGCGCCGGGCTTGTAGAGTTTTTGCAGGCGCTCTGCGATCCAGGCTTCTTCATTGCCGATGGCCTCGGGATAGTCGCCGCGGGCGACGCCGATGCGCAGCGTGTCCTCGAGCCGCGCGCCCTCCTCGAACAGATCGGCGGTCTTGCTGTAGATCTCGGCGTATTTCCTGTTCCAGAGGACGTAGCGGCCTTCGGCGTCGAGAAACACGATGCCCTGCGGCAGGATGTCGATGGCCTGGCGCAGGCGCTCATGCGACTTGCGCGCCTCCGCGATCGCGGCTTCCGCCTCGGCACGGCTGCGCAGGATTTCGTCGTGTTCGGAAAGGGCACGGTGCGCGCACGCGAAGCGCGGCTTGCGCGCCTTTTGGCCGGCGCGGGCAAGCGTGCTTTGCTTTCGCTTTCTTGTTCTTCGAGACCCCAAACTCAACTTCACTCGTCCCAGTCGCGTCCAGCGGCCGCAAGTTTTGAGGCAAGTGTCTGAAAAAAAAGTAATCTTAGCCAGCCGCGGTCCGCGCGCGGCGCGCTTACTGCCTGTTTGCGCGGCGTGGCGGGCGGCGGCAGGCGCCATCAGACTGAGTGCGGCGCCGCAATCAATGAGCGATCTGGCGCAAAATTGCGCGCGCGCCTGAATCGGTTCCGAAATTGCGCGCGATTGCATGCGAACCGCAATATTTTCTGCGCGCTGCGCACGAATTTTGGTCAATGCAGGATACGGTTATTACACCCTTAAGAAACGGCGGGTCGAGACGCGATTCGGGGCGCGCTGCGATGAGCCGGCGGCGGGCTCGTCGCCTCGTTCTTAACCCTGGTGCAGCATTGGGTTATAAGAGCGTCAGCATGAGTCGCCGCGGCATCACCCTCCTCCTGCTCTCGTTCGTCTGCCTGGGCGCCGGTGGCGCGCTGGCCCAGGACCGTGGCAGCATCAACCCGAAGCCGCTGCCGCCGCTCGCCAATCCCAACGACCCCGATCTCGCCGCCAAGGAATTGTTCGCGCGCAAGCTGCTGCCATCGAAGGGGCCGGCCCACGTCATCGGCTCCTACACCAGGGGCTGCATCGGCGGCGCCGCGCAGATGCCGGTCAACGGCGACAATTGGCAGGTGATGCGGCTGTCGCGCAATCGCAGCTACGGTCATCCCGACATGATCGCGCTGATCAGGCGGCTTGCCGCGAAGGCGCACAAGGACGCAGGCTGGCCCGGCATCCTGGTCGGCGACATCGCCCAGCCGCGCGGCGGGCCGGCGCTGTCAGGCCATGCCAGCCACCAGATCGGTCTCGACGCCGACATCTGGCTGACGCCGATGCCGGACCGCCGGCTCTCGCGCGAGGAGCGCGAGGAAATGTCGGCGGTGATGATGGTGCGCCAGGACCGGCTCGACATCGACCCCAAGGTGTTCACGCCAGGCCACGTCCTGGTGCTGCGCGCCGCGGCGCGAGAGCCCGCCGTGCAGCGCATCTTCGTCAACGCCGCGATCAAGAAGGCGCTGTGCCGCGAGGCCAAGGGCGACCGCGCCTGGCTGTCGAAGATCCGCCCCTGGTGGGGCCACGACTACCACTTCCACATCCGCATGCACTGCCCGGCCGGGGCCGGCGAATGCGAGGGCCAGCCGTCACAGGCCGAGGACGAAGGCTGCAAGCCCGCCGATCTCGCCTATTGGTTCTCCGATGCGGTGCTGCACCCCAAGCCGCCGCCCGAGCCGCCCAAGCCGAAGCCGCCGATGACGCTCGCGCAGATGCCGGCAACCTGCAAGGCGGTGCTGCATGCAGGGGATGCGAAGCCGTAAGGTTCGCTGCCACGGAGGTCGTCCCGGGGCGCGCGGCGAGCACGGGACCCATAACCACAGGGAGTGATACTTGCGCGAAGCAGGTCACTCCGAGTCTTCGCCCAACGCAATCCTGTGGTTATGGATCCCGGGCTCGCGCTACGCGCGCCCCGGGATGACGAACTCGCCGGCCCGATAGAAGCTGGCCGACAAACGGCCGGCTTTGACCTGCGGCCACGGCCTGCTATGTTTGCACTGCGATATCCCCGCCGGCCGTAAGCCGTCGCCAGGGGACCGTGGAACAGCGCGTCCGCCCGTCGCATCTGACCAGCCAACGCCAGATTTCGCGCGTGCAACCTTGCGCGCGCGAGCCCGCACGGAGCGCATCCATGTTTCGTCTGTCAGGACTTTTCACCGCCTTCGTCATTCTCGCCGGCACGGCCGTCGCGCCCGCCGCGGCCGAGGACAAGACCATCACCGTGTTCGCCGCCGCCTCGATGAAGAACGCGCTGGACGAGATCGACGCCGCCTACACCGCCAGGACCGGGGTCAAGTTCAGCGTCAGCTATGCCGCTAGCTCGGTGCTGGCCAAGCAGATCGAGCAGGGCGCGCCGGCCGACGTGTTCGTCTCGGCCGACACCGACTGGATGGACTACGCGATCGCCAAGAAGACCATCAACGAGCCTTCCAGAGTGAATCTGCTCGGCAACAGCATCGTGCTGATCGCGCCGAAGGATTCCAAGATCGACAGCGTGACGATCGCGCCAGGTTTCGATCTCGCCAAGCTCGCCGGCGACGGCAGGATCGCGACCGGTGACGTCAGGTCGGTACCGGCAGGCAAATACGCCAAGGCAGCGCTGGAAAAGCTCGGGGCCTGGCAGGCGGCAGAGCCGAAATTCGCCATGGCCGAGAGCGTGCGCGCGGCGCTGACACTGGTCGCCCGCGGCGAGGCCGTGCTCGGCATTGTCTATTCGACCGACGCCAAGATCGAGCCGGGCGTGAAGATCGTCGGCACCTTCCCGGCGGATTCGCATCCTGCGATCATCTATCCGGTCGCGGCGACCAGCATCGCCAAGCCGGAGGCGAACGGCTATCTCGCCTTCCTGCGCACGGCGGCGGCCAAGGCCATCCTGGAAAAATACGGCTTCAAGTTCCTCATCAGCCCGACGACCTGATTGTTGCGACCTGATTCTTGCAACCTGATTTTACAACCTGTTTTCTGCGACCTGATATGACGACTTGATGTTCGAGATCTCTCCCGCCGAATGGACGGCGATCCTGCTTTCGCTCAGGGTCGCCGTCATCGCCACGCTGGTCGCAACGCCGTTCGGCATTGCGCTGGCGTGGCTGCTCGCGCGGCGTGACTTCTGGGGCAAGTCGGTGCTCGACGCACTCGTGCATCTGCCTCTTGTATTGCCGCCTGTCGTCACCGGCTATCTGCTGCTACTCACCTTCGGCCGGCGCGGTCTCGTCGGCAGTTTTCTCGCCGACCATCTCGGCATCGTCTTCGCATTCCGCTGGACCGGTGCTGCGCTCGCCTGCGGCGTGATGGCGTTTCCGCTGCTGGTGCGGCCGATGCGGCTGTCGATCGAGGCGATCGACCGCCGGCTTGAGCAGGCTGCGGAGACCCTCGGCGCAGCGCCGTGGAAAGTGTTCTTCACGGTGACGCTGCCGCTGGCGCTGCCGGGCGTGCTCGCCGGCATGGTGCTGGGCTTTGCCAAGGCGATCGGCGAGTTCGGCGCCACCATCACCTTCGTCTCCAACATTCCAGGAGAGACCCAGACGATTTCGTCCGCGATCTATTCGCTGAT
Source organism: Bradyrhizobium sp. NBAIM03 (assembly GCF_020194055.1). Classification (NCBI taxonomy): domain Bacteria; kingdom Pseudomonadati; phylum Pseudomonadota; class Alphaproteobacteria; order Hyphomicrobiales; family Nitrobacteraceae; genus Bradyrhizobium; species Bradyrhizobium sp. NBAIM03. Next base: position 40,410 of record NZ_JADYVS010000036.1, read on the forward strand.
CCAGACGCCGGACGGCGATGCCGCTGCGGGAAGGCTCGTGATCGTCTCGATCGTGCTCGCGATCGGTGCGCTGATCGCGGCCGAATGGTTCGCCCGCCGCGCCACGCAGCGGCTGCACGGGAATTGACCATGCTGCGCGTCGACGTCGAAAAACAGCTCGGTGAATTCTCGCTGTCCGCTTCCTTCAGCAGTGAGGGGCGCGTCATCGGGCTGTTCGGCGCCTCGGGCGCCGGCAAGAGCTCGCTGGTCAACATGATCGCCGGCCTGCTGCGGCCTGATCGCGGCACCATCGCGATCGACGGCGAGATCGTCGACGACACCGCGGCCGGCATTCACGTGCCCACTTACCGCCGCCGCATCGGATACGTGTTCCAGGATGCGCGGCTGTTTCCGCATCTGAGCGTGGCGCAGAACCTCGACTACGGACGGCGAATGAACGGGCTTGCGCCCGATCCGGCGCAGCACAAGCGCATCATCGACCTGCTCGACATCGGCGCGCTCAGGGATCGCCGTCCCGGGAAGCTGTCCGGCGGCGAGCGCCAGCGCGTCGCGCTCGGCCGCGCGCTGCTGTCGAAGCCGCGCCTCCTGCTGCTCGACGAGCCGCTCGGCGCGCTCGACGAGGGCCGCAAGCTCGAGATCCTGCCCTACCTGGTGCGGCTGCGCGACGAGGCCAATGTGCCGATGGTCTATGTCAGCCACGACGTCGCCGAGCTGCGCCAGCTCGCGACGCAGATCGTGATGCTGAAGCAGGGACGGGTGACGTCGTTCGGCGGGGTGAAGGTGCTGACGTGATCGGGCCAACCCCCGCTACCAGCCGCGGTCGACGTTTCGCACTTCGCCGGTCCGGGCATCCACATCGACCTCGATCCAGCGGCCGGCGCGGTCGCGGCCCTCAATCTGCCATTCGTCGCCGAGGAAGTTCGTGTGCGACACCGTCGCAACGCCGAGATCGGTCGCGACGTCAAGCGCAACCTGCATCGAGATCTGATCGCCGGTGTCGTAGGCCATAGCCGGCGCCGCTGCGCCCAGCACGAGGACAGTCGCGATCGGAAGGGCGAACTTTCGCATTGGCGTACTCCTGTCAGTCCAAACTTCTATACAGCTTAGAACGAGAGGCAATGCGGAGCGTTCCGGATCCGGATGTCACGAAGCCGCGCAAAACTTCGGCGGTTGCGGCGATTTGGTGGCAGTTCCTCTTCGCAAGTCAAACTCCGGCGACCGAAGTCCAGACATCGGCGAGCTTCTTTCTCACCGCCTGCGCGCGGGTCAGCGGCGGCGGCGTTTCGTCTTCTTCCGGCAGACGCAGGCCGACGACGTTGACGCGGCCGCCGGAGATTGATCGTGCGACCAGCACGATCTCGTCCAGCGGCAGCTCGGCGCCCTCTTTCGGCGCGTGGTCGAGATGGACGTCGAAATAATCTGCCAGGGTCAGCTTGCCGTCGTCCTCGCCGACCTTCACACCGTAGATCGCGGCGAGCTCGGCGAGCGTGTGCTCGCCGGAGACCATGAAGTCGCCGAGCAGATGCGGATCGGGCGCGGTGCTCGGCTGCATGTCGACGAAGAAACGGTCGAGCGCTTCGGCCTTTTCCGGCGGCGCCAGCAGATAGATGTAGTCGCCCGGTGCGATCGGATCGGCCTCCGTCGGCGTCAGGATGTGCTCGTTGCGGATCACCAGTGTCGGCTTGGACCAGGACGGGATCAGGCCGCGACGGAAATACAGGCTCTTGGGCCGCACCGGATAGCCGACCAGCTGCTGCTCGAGCTGGCCGGGCAGATCGAGCTCGACGCGGCGGGGGCCGCGGTCGGCGCGGGGCAGCGCCACGTGCAGCTTGCGCGCGGCCGGCGCCAGGGTCCAGCCTTGCAGCAGAAGCGAGATGATGACGACGACAAAGGCCACGTCGAAATAGAGATAGGCCTTGGGCAGCCCGACCAGCATCGGGATCGAGGCCAGGAAGATCGCGACCGCACCGCGCAGGCCGGTCCAGGCGATGAAGATCTTCTCACGCCAGTTGAAGCGGAACGGCGACAGGCACACGAACACCGCGAGCGGGCGCGCCACCAGCATCAAGACCAGCGCGACGGCGACCGCTGGCAGCACGCTGGAACCCAACCGGCTCGGCGAGACCAGAAGGCCGAGCAGCACGAACATCACGATCTGCGCCAGCCAGGTCGCGGCGTCGAGGAACGTCACCACCGAATTATGCGCGCGGGTCGGCCGGTTGCCGATGATGATGCCGGCGAGATAGACCGCGAGGAAGCCGGAGGCGTGCATGATCTGCGAGCCGCCGAAGATCACGAGCGCGGCCGTGGTCACGAAGGGCGCATGCAGGCCCTGCGGTAGGGCGACCTTGTTGAGCGCGATGACGACGAGGCGGCCGCCGATGACGCCGACGACGGCGCCCAGCACCGCCTCCTGGATGAACTCCATCAGCACATGGCCGGGCGAGCTGGTACCGACCGAGATGTATTCGACCAGCATCAAAGTGAGGAAGATCGCGAAGGGATCGTTGGTGCCGGATTCCGCCTCCAGCGTCGCGCCGACGCGCGGGCGCAGACGCAGGCCCTGGGTGTGCACCAGGAGGAACACGGCCGCAGCGTCGGTCGAGGCCACCACCGCCCCGACCAGCAGCGACTCCGACCAGTTGAGGTCGAGCGCATATTTGGCGAACGGCGCCGTGACCAGCGCGGTCAGCAGCACGCCGACTGTCGCGAGCACCACGGACGGCGCCAGCACGGTGCGGATGCTGGCAAAGCGCGTGCGCAGGCCGCCGTCGAACAGGATCAAAGCGAGCGCGACGGAGCCGACCAGATAGGTGGTGCGGACGTCGTCGAACTGGAGCTGACCTGGGCCGGAATCGCCGGCGAGCATGCCGATGATGAGGAAGACGAGCAGCAAGGGCGCGCCGAAGCGCAGCGCCAGCAGGCTGGAGAGGATGCCGGCCATGACGAGGACGGCGCCGAGCAATATGGCGAGACTGACGGAATCGAGAGAGGCCATCCACCTTCCGGGTAAGAAATCGCTGGAATTTCATCCTTATCGTCGGTGGACTCGCGCGCCAACCCATTTTCGCGCTTCGCGGCAATCTGCCCGTGTTTTACGGCCTTAACGCGCTTCACTTCACGGTGTATCGATGGCCCGGCCGCGTCCTTTGTGGGATTGTCCGGCGCCCTCGAATCAATTCCTCCCCGCTTGCCGACGAGACCCGATGGACATGGACCTCAAAGACTTCATGGAGTTCGTGCAGACCACCGCACGCAGCGTCGGGGCAGAATTCTCCTCACCCTGGTTCTACCTGCAATTCGGCCTCATCCTGGCCGCCGCCGGCATCGCCTATGCCGCGGAGGCCGCCATTCGCAGCCGTGCCGACCTGACCTCGCTGGCGATGCGCTGGCCGCTGCCGCTCCGGCATTTCGTCCGGGTCATGGTCGCCAGCGCCTCGACGGCGGTGTTCACGCTGCTCGTGATCGTCTCGCGCGTGGTGATGTATCACGCGACCTGGCCGAGCCGTTCCTATCTCCTGATGGTCGCAGCCAAGCTTGGTTTCGCATGGCTGGTGATCCGGCTCGTGACCTCGGTGCTGCGCAACGCCTTCATCGTCAAGCTGGTGTCGATCACGGCATGGTTCATCGCCGCGCTCTCCATCGTCGGCCAGCTCGATGCGACGGTCGACCTATTGGATTCCTTCGCGATCGTGCTCGGCGGCCTCAGGCTGACCCCCCTCCTGGCGCTGAAGGCCGGCGCGCTGCTGCTGATCGCACTCTGGCTCACCAACATCGCCAGCAATTTCGCCGAGAGCCGGATCAATTCGACCACCGACCTGACGCCGTCGGTGCAGGTGCTGCTGGTCAAGATCATCCGCATCGGGCTGCTCACGGTCGCCATCGTGATCGCGCTCGGCGCGGTCGGAATCGACCTGTCGGCGCTCGCGGTGTTCTCGGGCGCGGTCGGCGTCGGCATCGGTATCGGCCTGCAGAAGATCGTCGCCAATTTCATCTCGGGCATCATCCTGCTCGCCGACAAGTCGGTGAAGCCCGGCGATCTCGTCACCATCGGCGACAATACCGGCCGCATCAGCGCGATGAAGACGCGCTATATTTCCGTCGCTGCCGGCGACGGGCGCGAATTCCTGGTCCCGAACGAGGATCTGGTGACGCAGAAGGTCGTCAACTGGACCTATACCGACAAGAACACGCTGGTGAAGATCGCCTTCGGCACCAATTACGACGCCGACCCGAAGCTGGTTTGTACGCTCGCCGCCGAGACCGCCGCCGCTCATCCGCGCGCGCAGAAGGGCAAGCCGCCGACCTGTCTCCTGACCGAGTTCGCGGAAGCCGGGATGAAGTTCTCGCTGACCTTCTGGATCGCCGACCCCGACGGCATGGACAAGGTCAAGAGCGACGTGATGCTGGAGCTATGGGACGCCTTCAAGCGCGAGGGCATCCGGGTTCCCTATCCCGTCCGCGAAATCCGTATCCGCGGCGGCGCCCTGCCGGTGGAAACCGCCGTGGAAGTCCCGAATTAAGACGCTTTCGTAAGCCAAGGTTGGTAGCCTCGGCTTGCATGAAGGCCGCCAATCATTAAATTGGGGCGTGAAATCAAGCCTTTCCGCCGATATCGAGATCAGCCCGAGAAGACCTGACACGCATGAGCTACGTCGACGCCACCGAGACCTCCCTGCGCAAGACCGGACAGATCAAGCTGCATGGGCCGGCCGCCTTTGCCGGCATGCGCAAGGCGGGCGCGCTGGTGGCCAGGTGCCTGGACGAGCTCACCGACATCGTCGGGCCGGGCGTGCCGACCTCCAGAATCGACGAATTCGTCCGCGACTTCGCCTTCAGCCATGGTGCCTATCCGGCGACGCTGATGTATCGCGGCTACCGCTACTCGACCTGCACCTCGCTCAACCATGTTGTCTGCCACGGCATGCCCGGCGACCGTCCGCTGAAGGAGGGTGACATCGTCAACATCGACGTCACCTTCATCGTCGACGGCTGGTATGGCGATTCCAGCCGGATGTATGCGATCGGCCCAATCGCCCGCAAGGCCGAGCGGCTGATCGAGGTGACCTATGAAGCCATGATGCGCGGCATCGCCGCGGTGAAGCCCGGCGCCACCACCGGCGACATCGGCCACGCCATCCAGAGCTTCGTCGAGCCGCAGGGCATGAGCGTGGTGCGCGATTTCTGCGGCCATGGCCTCGGCCGCATGTTCCACGACGAGCCGAACATCATCCATATCGGCCGGCCCGGCGAGGGCGTGCAGCTCAAGCCCGGCATGTTCTTCACCATCGAGCCGATGATCAATCTCGGCAAGCCGCACGTGAAGATCCTGTCCGACGGCTGGACCGCGGTGACCCGCGACCGCTCGCTGTCGGCGCAGTTCGAGCACTCGGTCGGCGTGACGGCGACCGGCGTCGAGATCTTCACGCTATCGGCGCGGCACGGCGAGAAGCAGATCGGGTGAGCCCGGTGCGTCAGCTATTGCTAGCGGCGGCCCCCTTTGGCGGGTGGCGATTCTGCCTTTGCGCACCAACGCGTCGAGGACGCGCTTACTGACCTAGGCCCGAGTCCGGGTCTCGGTTGATCGTCCCAGATCTTGCCTTCGCCAGAAGGCCCCCCACAACAGCGCTGAGACGCACGCGACGGGCAACAGGCGGCCGACGTCGAGGTGAAAGCACGTGCATGATAGGAAAAGCATGACCACAATCACGTCGGTTTCGCTGACTGCGCAGGGAGTCGCACCTTTCCATGATCCGCCTCCGGTGTTCTAATGCAGGCGTCTTGACTGGGCATGGAGATATGGTCATGGCGGGTTCTGTCGAGCGGTGGCGGACGACATGAAGATCTACCTGCCGGACAACGAGCAGGCGCGGCAGCAAGCCCTCGAAACCTATCGCATTCTCGATACGCCGCCGGAGATCGCCTATGATGAACTGGCGGACTTGGCGGCGCAGATCTGCGGCTGCAGCGCCGGGCTGCTGACCTTCCTCGACGACAAGCGACAATGGCTCAAGGCCAAGTGCGGCCTGCCGCCTGACCTTACGCACGTGCCCAAGGAGATCTCGATCTGCCAGGCGACGATCTGCCATGACGATCTCATGTATGTGCCTGACCTCACGAAGGATCCGAGGTTCAGCGATTCGCCGTTGGTCGCCGGCGAGTTCGGGCTGCGCTTCTATTGCGGCATGCCGCTGATCAGCGAGGAGGGATACGCGCTCGGAACGCTGTGCGTCATCGATTTCGAGCCGCGCGAGCTCAGCTTCGAGCAGCAAGAAGCAGTGCGGCGGATCTCGCGTCAGGCCGTGGCTCAGCTCGAGCTCAGACGTAGACTCCGCGAGCGCGACGAGATGCTGGCCGAGCTCGACAAGGCGCGCGCAATGGCGGAGGCGGAGCGGAGCAAATCAGATGCGCTCCTGCTCAACATCCTCCCCCCTGCGATCGCCGAGGAGCTCAAGGCCAACGCGAAGGTGCGGCCGCGCTTCTACCAGTCGGTCAGCATCCTCTTCGTCGATTTCGCCGACTTCACCCGGCACGTCGAGGCGATCGAGCCGGCGCAGGTCGTGCACCAGCTCGACGAGTACTACAGCACGTTCGACGAGATCATTGCGCGCCATCGGCTCGAAAAGATAAAGACCATCGGCGATGCCTATCTCTGTGCCGGCGGCCTGCCCGAGATCAACCGGACGCACGCTGTCGATGCCGCGCTGGCGGCGCTCGAGATTCAGGACCTGCTCGCCAAGGCGAACCGTCAGCGCGAACGGCTGAGGCTGCCGCTCTGGATGGCGCGAATCGGCATCAACACCGGCCCGGTCATCGCTGGCGTCGTCGGAACGCGCAAGTTCAGCTACGATATCTGGGGCAACGCGGTGAACGTCGCCGCGCGCCTGCAGGCGGCCGCCGATCCCGGACGGATCAACATTGCCGAGGCGACCTGGAACCTGGTCAAAGCGCGCTTCACCTGCGAACCGCGCGGCAGCATCGAGGTGAAGGGCAAGGGGCCCACCCCGATGTACTTCCTCGATCGTATCAGGCCGGACCTGGCTGCCGATCCCGCAGGCGTCGTGCCCAACGATAGCTTCTGGCGTCACCAGGGCCCATGATCGCCAGCTGAGACGAAGGGCGGGAAAAACGGTCGGCTGATCATCATCCGCTTCATGCCGGAAGTGCACCTATGCAAGGCGCGCACAATTGACGGTTGCAAAAACCACCATCCCCGGCAATGCTGGCGGCCGATGCCCGCCAAGCCGGACCACGACAAGAGCAGACCTGACGACACGCCGCACTATCACGGCCATCGCGAGCGGCTGCGCGAGCGCTTCTATAGCGCGGGCGCGGATGCGCTCAGCGATTACGAGCTGCTCGAGATGGCGCTGTTTGCCGCGCTGCCGCGGCGCGACACCAAGCCGCTGGCGAAGACGCTGATCAAGACCTTCGGCTCGTTCGCCGAGGTCGTGCATGCGCCAGTGGCGCGCTTGCGGGAGGTCGAGGGGGTCGGCGAGTCCGCGATCAACCAGCTCAAGCTGATCGCCGCGGCCGCGCATCGCGTTGCCAAGGGCGAGGTCAACAGCCGCAACGCGCTGTCATCCTGGAACGAGGTGATCGCCTATTGCCGCACAAGCATGGCGTTTGCCGACAAGGAGCAATTCCGCCTGCTCTTCCTCGACAAGCGCAACCAGCTGATCTCCGACGAGGTGCAGCAGACCGGCACGGTCGACCACACCCCGGTCTACCCGCGCGAGGTGATCAAGCGCGCGCTCGAGCTGTCCGCGACCGCGCTGATCCTGGTGCACAATCACCCCACTACCCCCCTTCGCGATCACGCTTGGTCACGCTCGATACCTTTAAAACACCTATAAAATTAGTACTTCTAGCGCATTGCGCACTGGGGGCGGCCATGGCAAATTGGGAGCGGTTAGAGGGGTAGAGCACGGCCTTCCGATCCCAGCAAACGATCCCCGTTTCTCCCCGACCGATCCCAGTTGCGGAACAGAAAAAACGCCATGCCAAGCCTGACCGACACCGCGATCCGACACGCGCTGAAGCGCGTCGAGCTCAACCGGAAACAAGAAAACCTCGCAGATGGTGAAGGCCGAGGTACCGGCCGACTCGTCCTCGTCCTCAAGCCGATGCCGAAGCGCGTGACCGCCGACTGGATGGCGCAGCAATGGCGGGACGGCAAACGTGCGAAAAAGAAGCTCGGCGCTTATCCATCCACGTCCTTGGCTCAGGCGCGCGAGATCTTCAAGCGCGACTACGCCGATGTGATCCAGAAGGGTCGGAGCATCAAGATCGCAACAGATACCCGCCCCGGCACCGTCGCTGATCTGTTCGAGGGCTATGTCGCGTCGCTCAAGGCCGCCGCCAAGCCGTCCTGGAAGGAGACAGAGAAAGGGCTTAACAAGATCGCCGACACGCTCGGGCGCAACCGACTCGCGCGCGAAATCGAGTCTGAGGAGATCGTCGAGCTTATCCGACCGATCTACGAGCGTGGCGCCCGCTCGATGGCGGATCACGTGCGATGTTACATCCACGCGGCATATAGTTGGGGGATGAAATCGGACAACGACTATCGGAACACATCCCCGCGCCGCTTCCGTATCCCATACAATCCGGCCTCGGAAATTCCGACCGAACCCAAGGTCCAGGGCACGCGCTGGCTCAACGAAGAAGAATTCGTTCAACTCTATCGCTGGCTGGAATGCCCCGATACGCCGGTTCATCCCTCCTATCCTCGCGCTGTGCAGCTGATCATGCTGACCGGTCAACGCGTCGAAGAAATCGCGCGCTTGCATGTCGATCAATGGGATGCGCCGGAGAAGATCATCGACTGGTCCAAAACCAAGAACCTTCAGCCGCACGCCGTCCCAGTGCCGTCGATCGCCGCCGAACTGATTGCGTCGATCAACCCAAATAAGTACGGCTGGTTCTTTCCCTCAGCGAAGGACCCATCCAAGCCCGTGAGCCACGGTACGCTCTATAGCTTCGTTTGGCGCCAGCGAGACCGCGGCGTGATCCCGTATGCAACAAACCGGGACCTCCGGCGAACGTTCAAGACTCTGGCCGGCAAGGCTGGCGTGTCGAAGGAAATTCGAGATCGTCTTCAAAATCATGCGCTGCAAGACGTCAGCTCTAAGAACTACGACCGCTGGCATTACATGCCTGAGAAGCGTGCCGGTATGGCAAGATGGGACAAGTTCGTCCGCTCTATGCTCACTAAGAAGCGCTTGAAAGCAGCGGCATGACCAAGCGCCCCTCCGGGCCCGCGGCTCCGCGAAAGGGCGCGCGACCGGCGACCGAGATCGACGCGCAGAGCTACTCGGCATTCGTTGGCGATCTCAAGACGAAGATTGCCGAGGCGAGGCATCGTGCTGGCCTATCGGTGAACCGCGAATTGATCCTGCTGTACTGGACTGTCGGCCGCGACATTCTCATTCGGCAAGAGAAAGAAGGTTGGGGCGCCAAGGTGATCGATCGCCTGGCCGACGACCTTGGCCGCGCCTTCCCCGAGATGACAGGTCTGTCCGCCCGAAATCTCAAGTATATGCGCGCCTTCGCGGAGGCTTGGCCCGACGGCGAATTCGTGCAACAGGTTGTTGCACTATTGCCTTGGGGCCATAACGTCCGCCTGCTGGATGCCCTTAAGACGCGCGAGGAGCGCACCTGGTACGCTCGGCAGGCTATTGAACACGGGTGGAGTCGTAACGTCCTTGTCCACCAGATAGATAGCAAGCTTTTCGCCCGGCAAGGCAGCGCACTCACCAATTTCTCGCGGACCCTACCGGCCGAGCAATCCGAGCTTGCGCAGCAGATCCTCAAAGACCCCTATACGTTCGACTTCCTCTCGCTTGGCCCAGAGATGCTGGAGCGTGATCTCGAACACGGCCTGATCGAACATCTACGCTCTCTCATCCTCGAACTCGGCAAGGGCTTCGCGTTCGTCGGCAGCCAATATCATCTCGAAGTCGGCGGGCAAGATTATTACCTCGACCTCCTATTCTATCATCTGCGCCTTCGCTGCTTCGTGGTGATCGAACTGAAGATCGAGGACTTCAAACCCGAGTTCGCAGGAAAGATGAACTTTTACCTGTCCACCGTGGACGAGCAATTGCGTCATCCTGACGACAAGCCGACCATCGGCATCATCCTGTGCAAGGGGCGCAACGAGGTAATTGTCGAATACGCCCTGCGAGATTCCAGCAAGCCGATGGGCGTCGCCCAGTATCAGCTCTCCGCCGCGCTCCCGCCCCAGCTCGAGGAGGATCTCCCGACGGTAGCGGAGTTTGCTAGAGAGTTCCCGTTGATGTCTGTGGTCAAGCTACGCATCGAAATCGAGCGCGCGGTGCGCGACCTCGCCGACAAGAGAGGCGTCGTCTTCGATCGGCCCGTCGGCATCATGAACATGCTGCGCGACCTACGCCGACAAGGGTCGGTGCCGGCCAGCACCGAGCAGATGCTCAGCACTCTGCAAACTATGAACGCAGCCTCGCACGGTGTGGACGTCAACTCGGAGGCCGCGAAACGGGCGGTCGAAATCGGCACGGTCTTCCTTGCCGAACTCAAGGCACTGAACAACAACGGATGAAAATGATAACGAAAGCCGTCTATCGCGACCCCCATAGAAGCATAGGACCCACCTCGTGGAAGACAGTTGGCCGACGTGGCTCAAGGTTATGGAAAATGGCATCGTCGGAGAGGCACGCACGCGCTCGTTCCTGATCGACCGGTTTTGGGTGCTTGAGCGCAGCGTCGACACCGACGGCGCCGATTTCCTCATCCAACGCCGCACCACGACACAGCGATTCACGGACAAGGTTCCGCCTCGTGTCGGCGCAACCCAAGCCAAATACTTTCAAGATCGGCGTACGACCCACCACATCCCTAAAAGCTATGTCGTTGATGTCGGCGGAGCTCCGCTCGAAGGGTTTTTCGCACTTCTCCACGTCGGAAAAGAGGACGAAGGCGAGATGTATCTGCTATCTGCACGGCAGATAGTCGATACGTTGTCGATAAGCAGCACCCATTCACCCGTAAGCTATGTCGTCGGCACCACCGCGCTCCAGGACGCCTTCCGCATCAAAGCGCGCAAACTCGCGCTCGATCAGATCGAGCACAGCTTGAAGAGCCAGACCTACTATCAGTCGGCCGCTTTCTTGGACCAGCTCAACATCCCATATCGACGCTTCAGTGAAAACGACATCGAATTTCCCTGGACACTTCCGCTCCCAAATCCCGTCGGCGAAATCCCGAAGATGTTTGTGGAGCAGAAGGAAGAGCTGAGAAAGATTGTCCTTCGATATGGAGGAAGTGTTGGGAGCCATCGACGCGGTCCTAACCGAAAAAGATCCGCGCCGCGCCGTCGAGCTGATGGATGCCCTACGCGACCATGTTGACGGTTACGGGAAGATCACCTTCGGGGGCAGAGCGGACTTTCACTAGGGCGACTTTCCGAGCGCACTCGACACGCACGATCGTTGGCTACTGGGCCTACAGGCAGACGGCCTCCTAGAACCGTACATCGCCATGGGAGACAAACTGCAGAAGGCCCTCATCTCGCATACGACGGCTCATCCCCTTATCGACAAAGGCGATTTCTTGCAGGCAACTCTCGAGTACGACCCGACCGCGCTCATCGTCGCCAATCTGTCCGTCAAATCGGGCAAACCGCCCGCGAGAGAGCCAGAGATCAAGGCTCCCGGGCATGTTCGCATAGCAACAACTCTTAGCGATTTGGTCCCGCGCAAAATGAACCCGATGGACTACACGATCGAGAATGTCTGGTGGAACATCATGCGCTACGTCATCGAGCAGCGCTATCCAGATCCGGACTTCGATTAACACTGCTTACGGATCACCAAGCTCGAAACCGCGCCCCTCAACCTCGCCAACGAGCGGCGGCGTTTCGGCTATCGCCGGTTGTTCGTCTTGCTGCGGCGGGAGGGCGAGCCATCGGGGATCAACCGGATCTACCGGCTTTACCGCGAGGAAGGGCTCACCGTCCGCAAACGGCGGGCTCGCCGCAAGGCCGTGGGGACCCGTGCCCCGATCCTGGTCGAGGCGAGGCCGAACGCGCGCTGGTCGCTGGACTTCGTCCACGACCAGTTCGCCAATGGCCGACGCTTCCGCATCCTCAACATCGTCGACGACGTCACCAAGGAATGCCTGGGCGCCATTCCGGAGACGTCGATCTCGGGGCGGCGCGTGGCCCGCGAACTGACGGCAATCGTCCAGCGACGCGGCAAGCCAGGAATGATCGTGTCCGACCATGGCACCGAATTCACCTGCAACGCCATGCTCGCTTGGTGCAAGGACGCAGCCATCGATTGGCACTTCATTGCGCCGGGAAAGCCGATGCAGAACGGCTTCGTCGAGAGTTTCAATGGCCGAATGCGCGATGAGCTACTCAACGAGACCCTGTTCTTCGATCTCGATGACGCCCGCGCCAAGATCGCCAACTGGGTCGCCGACTACAATCTCCAGCGTCCCCACTCGTCGCTGAAATACCTGACCCCCGCGGCCTACGCCGCCCACCTCACCGCAACGGACGATCGGCTGCGCAACCCCGACCAGCTCCGCCGATCGTCCGTTGCTCCATCCGCGCCACTTGGCGTACAAAACCCCAAGACTCTAACTGCCGCCGGATGAAAATGCAGTGGCAGGTCAGCGAGGATCGACTTGACCGAGCCATAGGTGCGCGCGCCGATGTCGATCGCCCGCGCAGCCGCCGCGTCCAGCCGTTCGCGCCCATAGGAGGCGGCGAGCCTGAGGATGCCGAGGCAGGCGCGGAAGCCTTGTTCGGGGTGCGAGCGCTCGTCGAGAATGAGGTCGCACAATGCGCTGGTTGCCGGCCCGATCGCGGCGGCGTCCTGACGGATACGCCCGATAGTCCAGCCGGCGTAGCGCCGATGGCTGGAGGCTATGTGCTCCGGCACGGTGGTGTGCTTGTGATTGCCACTCATGCGCTGATGCGCGGCAATCCGCTCGCCCTTGTGGAAGATCTCGACGGTGCGGGCGGTGAACCGCACCTCGACCTCGGCACGCGCGAAGCGATGCGGAACGCTGTAATAATGCTTCTCCACCTCGACGTGATAGTCGAGGCTGACGCGGCGGATCCGCCACTCGGCGAGCAGGTAGGGGCTCGCCGGCAACGGCTTGAGCGCCGGCCGGTCGATCTCCTCGAGCAGCCGGCGGCGCGTCACGCCGAGCCGCCGGATCGGCCGCTCCTCGTTGAGCCTGGTGAGCAACTCGCCGATCGCTGCGTTGACCTCGGCGAGGCTGTAGAAGACGCGGTGGCGCAGGCGGCCGAGCAGCCAGCGCTCGATAATGAGGACGGCCTGCTCGACCTTGGCCTTGTCGCGCGGCTTGCGAGGTCGCGCCGGCAAGACGGCCGTGCCGTAATGCGCGGCCATCTCCGCATAGGTGCGATTGATCTGCGGGTCGTGGAGGCTCGCCTTGATGACTGCGACTTTGGTGTTGTCAGGCACCAAGAGCGCCGGGACGCCGCCGATCGCCGCGAAGGCGCCAACATGGGCGCTGATCCAGTCGGCGAGTCCCTGCGTCCACGTCGCCTGCGCGTAGGTGAAGCTCGAGGCGCCGAGCACGGCGACGAAGATCTGCGCCGTCCTCCGCTCGCCGGTGAGGCGGTCGACCACCACCGGCACGCCGTCGCCCGCGTAGTCGACGAACAGCTTGTCGCCGGCCGCGTGCGCCTGGCGCATCGTCACCGACAGGCGTCCCTCCCAGGCGCGGTAAAGCTCGCAGAAGCGCGAGTACCGGTATCCGCCGGGCTCGGCGCCGATGTACTCCTCCCACAGGATCGACAGCGTCACATGCTTGCGCTTGAGCTCGCGGTGCACCGCCGCCCAGTCGGGCTCGGCGATGCGGCGATGACCCTGCCGGTTACCGTTGCCGGTCTTGGCGAACAGGCGGGCCTCCAGGGCCGCGTCCGTGAGTTCGTCGGGCAACGGCCAGCTCAGGCCTGCGGCCTCGAATCGCCGGATGGTCAGCCGCACTGTCGAGGGCGCCGCGCCCATCCGCCGAGCAATCTCGCGGCTCGGCAGCCCAGCCGCCTTCATCCTGATCACATCGCGCACACGGCGCATCGCAAGCCTCTCCGTCGGCATCCAGGGTCCCCCTTCGCAAAACCGAAAGGTTGACCCTATGGGAGCCAGAAGAGGTCTCGTCACCCGGGCGACATCATCCCGGAATGGTGGGCGAGATCATCTCGGAATCCTGGGCGACATCGATCGGAATCCGCAACCCTACAAGCACGCCACTCGAATCGGTTGGCTCCTCCGTGGGTCCTCTAGAAGCGCGCGTATGCGCGCCGCGATCTTCCGTGCCTCCTCGGGCCCGGGTTCGAGCTTCACGCAATCGAGGATGCTGAGCAGCGCCTGGGCCTCCTCAGCATTAAACGTCGCGACTTGTCGATCTGCCAGGCTCAAAGATTGATCGGCCGCCCGGGCCTGATTGGCTGCAAGCACCGCAAGCGCCTGCGAGCGTAGGGAGGTGGCGTGTCGCTCCAAGGTGTGCATTCCGTTTGGACCTGCAAGGTGGCGTCGCAAGCGATGGTGGCCAGCCCGTCCTCGACGACTGAGGCTGACCACCTTTGCTCCCGAGAGGCTGAAATTCTCAAGATGCTACCAATTTGTATTCTGAGAACAGTTGGAGAGCACCTGCCAGCACGAGGGGGTTGCCGCATCCCCGCGTGCCTGTATAAAATGCTCGGCCTGTAACTGTTCGAGCTGGCTCCGCTCATAGGAGTAACGCCTTGCCCAGGACCGAAGTGGCAATCCGAGCATTCACGGACTACGTCCGTAGGCCAAGCCATACACCGGCAGAAGACACGTACGGCCCACAGCGAACTAAAGAACAGCTGGCCGATTGGCGATCCCGGGTTGAAGTTATCCGCTCAAAAATGGACGCGGTGGCGGATTGCCCGATTTCGACCTTATCCGAATTCGAGGCGCTCAGACGCGAGATGGGGACAGATTTTCCCGCAACGCCACCCGCTTTACTTAACCGTGTAGCGGACGCATTTTTACACCGTGGTTCGGCGGATGCCCGACCCTCAATCAGGACGGAGCCGGATGATGCCTAGCACATTCTCGCTGCACAAGATCGACGAAGCGATACGCGACCTCGAAGAAAAAGTTGCTCACGGTGCAGAAATCAGCCGCGAGGAGCTCGCGAGCAGCATTCTGCGGATTACGAAGCGTCTTCGAGATGAACTCGAAGCGGCGGTCACGGTAGTCGATAGCCTCAAGGATCACACCGGACTCACGGTGGCAGCCGCGCGACCTAAACAGCGGGAACGTTAGCGGCCACTTGACTCGACGCTTGGAAGTGGACCAATAAAGTGCTGTCCCTGCCACTCGCTAGTGACTTCTACGCAGCCAGCCTCAGCGACGAAAGAAGCTGACGGGGATACATCATCCCGACGAATGCCCTAGCGCAACTACCAGGATAGGGCGGTGACTTGGCGATCAGTCCCGGATCGTAGGCAGCACGGGCGCGGCGCGCTGGCGAAAGTCTCACAGGCATCCCACCCGAGAACCGGCTGGTACGGGGATGTCCCGGGTTCTGTTGAATTTCTGAAGAGGTCGGCGTTGCTCACCTTGAGCCGGTAGGCTCGGGGTGCTGATTCCACAAAGGAGAGCAACGCCATGACGAGAGATATCACACCGGCTGGTTCGCCGGCGACTGGGGCTGTGGACGAAGCGTTTGCGGAAGTGCGGGCGAGCTTTGATCGGTTCTGCCTTGCGGCGGGGATCGAGGCGCTCGGCACGATGATGGAGGCGGATGTGACGATTTGGACCACCAGAAGGTCGAGCGCGGACAGATCGGCAGCCATGAAGTCGGCCAGCCGCGCCGCCGACAGCGCTACGAACCTCCGCGAGGCCGCCGACTCCGAAACCCCCGATCCGGGCGGTGCCGGCACGTCACCCTCGGGCAGCCGGACAGCGCGGCCGAACCGGCGCGTCGACACATTGATCAGCATCAGGTTCATCGCCCAGCGACCGAGCCAGTCCTCCTGCGCCGCCGTTTCCCAGCTCGGGATCGTGACCTCGCGGCCGTCCACGCCCCGGACCCGCGGGCGCTCGACCTCGATGCCTGGCGGCGATTGAAGAGCACGAACCAGTTGCCGAAAGTCATCGCCGGTGTAAAGTTCATCGACGGAATCGAAGTCATTCCGAACACTGAAAGCCACGCCGCCTGATCAGGCCGCGTCACCCAAAATCAGCCATAGCTCCCCCCAGCGGGGCGCTGTCCAAACCACCGGGGCCAGCTCTGGGCGCTACCCGGTAAGCGGTACGACGTATCAGTTTTTCGTGCACCTGGTGCGCGATTCAGACGGTCAGCTCTACAATGTCGAAGAGCCGCCGCACGGGCCGGGAGAGTTTGAGGTCGTCACGGCGATCAGCCATAAGCGTGCAAGTGCTTGGATGCGCGTCAAACCGGCCCCTCGTCGTCGTGTTGTGGCTGCCGCTGTTCATACGCAGGCCGAACGCCTTTTGTCTGCGGCCTGAACGTCTTTATTGTTCTCGACGGCAAGCGGCCCACAAGGGCCGCTTTTCGTTTTGTGAATGACCGTGGGCGCCTGTCAGCTTTCGGTAAGCTAGCCCGGATACGGAGCCATTGGGTTAGCGGCACGTGGCAGGGACGGCGCAATGGCTCCAGAACAGTCAGCGCCGAGTCACGTGCCGCTAGCCTCAATGGTAGTGCGGGCGAGGCAGGGACAGCGTCTGATCCAACGCAACCGAACAGCGGCGAGTCTCGCCCGCACCGCCTGCGATCTGGGATCGATAACCATCACGGACACTCAGGGAGCGAGAGGAGATTGTCCGGCTGAATTCCGTCCACTGTTGTCTTGATGTACTTGTGTTGGCCGTCGGTGGCGACGATGACTTCGACAGTGACGCCTGATTCTTCGACGTAGTACTCCCACTCACGGCTTTCGAGGTCTCGGATAGTCTTCTTAACGGATAGCTTCCATCGCGTTCCGTCTGAATTTACCCCGCCGACATTTTTGATTCTCTCGTGTGCGCTTCGCCTGTCAGTCTTGTTTATGCAACAAATGCGCACGCGTTTGGGCATGCTGGTGCCTCCCATCTCTGCAAGCTGTCGGGCCAGCTTAGAGACTGGTCGAGGAGGAAGGACCGGCCGATTCTGGTAGTTGTGCCGCGCGGCGTTTTCCGGTGATTGTATCTCACCGTCAGCTTCCTCCGTCGCTGAGGCTGGCTGCGTTGAAGTTAGCGGCGCGTGGTAGGGACAGCGCCTTTTGTATGCACGGGCGCCGAGTCACGTGCCCGCTAACTTCTAGCATAGGTCCCAAATGGACGGTGATCATCAGCGTGATAAACCTTCGCCCGCAGAGTTGAGACGTTCGGAGCGGATACTACGCGCCGATCAGATCGCGCCTCGGGGCCTCACTAAGGCCAGTGCGGCCGCCTATTCTGGCTCCTCCAAGGACGCGTTCAACACGTGGGTTAAGAAGGGCCTGGTGCCGGAGGCTATCCCCGGTACTCAGCGGTGGGATCGCAAGGCAATCGACTGGTATCTTGACCGGGCTTCCGGTCTGCTTATCGGGGCGAGCGCGTCGAGCGATCCAGATGCAGCACTGGCAGCTTGGCGGGCTTCACGTGCTGAGCGCAATCGATCATGACGTTGTAGCACCGGCTGCTACGTCTACACTTTCCGCTGGAATTCAGCAGCCGAATGCGGGTTGAAATCCCGCGCGGTCCACTCCATTCCGGGCTCCAGCTGGCTCTGGTCGATTTCGATTTCGGTGCCCTCGATGATATCACCGCCCCATTATCCGAGAGCCTTTGATGGTCGCCATGCGGCGCGAGATTACGAATTCGTCAGTCGCCATGTTGTACATGCGAACTTTGTAGACCGTCACGCCCATCGCCCGTCTTACCCAATTCATGTTGGCTCATTTCTTCAGATATCCAAGCCGGTCACAGCCTTGAATTTAGCCTTGACTACCGCTTTCGCGGCGGCCAACAGAATATCAACTGTCCAAGAGCCGAACTTCTCAGCTTGTGTTTTGGTCTTCTGCCAAACATCATCGTCACGAATGGCATCGATGAGGTCATGCCCAACGCAACTGAGTCCTCGAAATGGTATTTGGCCCGAAAGGAACGGCTGACCTGGACTGTCTAAAAACCCCCCGTTGTAGAGAAGCCCGAGGTGGTAGGCTATTTGATCAACAGAAGCGCCAGCAACCGCTATCTCCTTGTCGTAAGGCCCCACGGTGAGGATAGCGTGGCCGTTGACCGGAAGGGCCTCCAGTTTCAGCATCAGCCCCCTTATTACGTCCATGTCCCGTTTCATTTGCATCAACCCTGAAGCCTGCCGTGCTTCACGTGGCGAATGTCAAGCCAGTCCAGCATCTTGATCTTGCTCCCGGCAACTTCGCGTTCCGCGTGCCGCGCGTCATGAGCTGCCTGCAAGAGGCAAGAGCCGGGCCTTGCCGACCTTTCCGATATGGGCCTCGCGGAGGTAGTTTCGATATGGCATGCACGCGGCGGGCGCGGCAACCCACTGGTGCTGGTAGGTGCCCCGGTTACTTGTCTGAGCCATCATCTGGTGGCGCCTGTAGAATGTGACCCTCTCAGGAGCGAAGGTGGCTAGCCCGTGCCCTTAGACGGGCTAGCCACCATCGTTTGCGACGCCACCTTGCAGGGTACAGGCCCTCGATCTCGGCCCTCTTGACCCAGTCATGCAGCGTCTGCGGCGTGCAGCCGATCTTGGCCGCAATCGAGGTCACTGCCGCCCAGCGCGACGGGTGCTCGCTTGCGTGGTCCAGAACCATCCTAACTGCGCGGGCACGGACCTCGGGTGAAAACTTGTTCGTCGTCTTGCTTGTCATGGCTCCATCCTCTCAGGAGTTGGAGCCTCCGGCAAACCCGGGGCGGTTCATAGACGCAAGCGGCTTGAAGCACACGTGGCGTCAGGTTGTACGATCAGTGTGACGTCGTTTGAAGCTGGAGTCTCTGTGGTCAGCGCACGGAGTGTGGCTCTCACGCGGCTATGAAGAGCCACGGGTGAGTAGGCCGGGGGATTTTCACCCCCGGCCTCTCGCAGAACGGTGCGTGAGCCTCTCGGTTCACACCGCTCCCGTCAGGTGAACGTTGTCGTTCCGAACAACTGCCAGTGTACGAACAGCTCCGCATTGTCCCGAGCCAGCTTTCGCAAGAACAGCGAAGCACCGGTTTTGTGGAGCCGGAAGCGCTTGTACTTTCGCCTGATCCACGCCTTCAGCTTCTGATTGACGTAGTCGACCAGAGAGAACAGCGCTGAACGGCTGAACCGACCGTAATAACCTATCCACCCCCGGAGGAGCGGATTGATCTGTTGGGCAATCTCAGCCAGCGTCCCCGGCGTTTGCCGGGGAATGTGCAAGCTTCGGATCGTTGCTCGCATGGCCTTCAAAGCTGTCGAACTGACCGCCGGGGTGTATCCACAAAAGAATTCCTTCCGCTGTGACGTTGCCACCTGCCGTGGCCTGAACTGATATCCGAGAAAGTCAAACTTGATCCTCGGATACGTTCGCCGACGCCTGTTGTCCTTGCAATAGACGATCTGCGTCTTTGTCGGGTGCATCTGAAGTCCGCACACCTCCAACTTCGCTTGAAGCTCCGCCCTAATGGCCTCTGCTTCTCGCTCCGTCCGGCAGTGCACCAGTCCGTCGTCAGCATATCGACACCAAGGGAGGTCGGGATGTGTCCGCGCCATCCAGAGATCGAACGTATAATGCAGGAACAGGTTGGCCAGTATTGGGCTGATCACGCCCCCTTGCGGGGTTCCGCGGCTCCGCTCAACAAGCTTCCCGTCCTTTTCAATTGACGCCGTCAGCCACCTTTCGATGTAGAGCAGCGCCCATCTGCATTGCACGTGTTTCCGGACCGCCTTCAGCAGAAGATCATGCGGAAGATTGTCAAACAGCCCTTTGATGTCGAACTCCAGAACCCAATCATATTTCCAGCACCGCTGACGCGTGACGCCCACGGCGTCCAGAGCCGATTTTCCTGGCCTGTGTCCGTAAGAGTCCTGCAGGAAGATGGATTCCAGTTCCGGCTCAATCATCTGTTTGACCACCATCTGCGCGATCCGATCGCCGATAGTGGGCACACCTAAAATCCTTTCGCCGCCCGTCTTCTTTGGAATGGAGACGGCGCGCACCGGAGGTGGAAAGTAGGTCCCTGACGACATGCGATTCCAGATCTTGTAGAGATTCCCTGCCAGATCTGTCTCGAACATCTCCAAGGTCTGTCCGTCCACCCCGGCCGCACCACGATTGGATTTGACCGCCTTGTACGCTTCGTACACTCGCCGCTTCTCTATCGAGAACGGCTTGTTTGTCGCACCGTTCGAAGTCATCCTGTTTCCAGTTGTGCTGATTCCGCTCGATGTCGCCCACGATTCCGGAATGATCTCGCCCACCGTTCCGATTTGATCTCGCCCGCCATTCCGAGATGATCTCGCCCACCATCCGGGATGATGTCGCCCGGGGTGACGAGGCCTCTTCTGGCTCCGATACGGTCCCGCCTTTCGGCTTTGCGAAGGGGGACCTGGATGCCGACGGAGAGGTTTGCGATGCGCCACGTGCGCGAAGTGATCAGATTGAAGTCGGCTGGAATGCCGACCCGCGAGATTGCGCGGCGGTTGGGGACGGCGCCTTCGACGGTGCGGTTGACGATCCGTCGTTTTGAGGCGGCGGGGCTGACCTGGCCGTTGTCTGACGACATCACCGACACTGATCTGG
>NZ_JADYVS010000037.1:0-56902 GCF_020194055.1 Bradyrhizobium sp. NBAIM03
CCCCTGCGCCGCCGGCTCCGCCAGCACCACCTGCACCGCCTGCTCCTCCCGCCCCGCCTAGTTGAGCCATTGCCTGCCTCCTTATGAAAACAAGTCGGTATGAGGTTAGTCAGCCTGTCGTCGGTAGTCCTGCCACTTCGAGGCAGCGAGCCCAGTGCCTGCCTGTTTCGAGATTCGCATTGGGGAGGCGCCCGATGTATCGATCTAGGGTCAAATGCGGCTCGAGCTCGCGCATCTTGCCCAAGGCTTCGCGGGCCTCCGCGACCCGTCCTTGCGAAACGAGTGCGATAGCGAGGACCCGCCACGTAGACGGATGCATGCGATTGAGAATGAGAGATGAGCGCGCGAGCTCTTCCGCCTCGTCGTATCGATGCGCCGATAGAAGCGCCGTGGCGCCCAGGGACTCGAAATAATACCGCTGCGGATCGAGCGGGGAGAGTTTCAGAGCGCGCCGCGTTGCGTCCACGGCTGCCTCGCCGTCGCCTTTGAAGGCGTCGACGGTGCCCCGGTAGAGCCAGCCCAACGCGTGGCTGGGGTTGGCATCGACGGCCTGCTCGCACCGCTTTCGGGCAGCGTCCAGGTCCTTCAACATGTGACAATAGACGAAGCCTTCGGTCGCAAGCGCAAGCGCGTCGGACGGGTCACGGTCGAGCGCCGCGCGAGTGGCGCTCAAGGCCTCGGCGGCCTCGCGTTTGCGGTCCTCGGACCAGCCGCGCGTCATGCGCAGGATGTACCAGTTGGCGAGCCAGGCGCGCGGGGCAGCTATTCGGCCGTGGCGATTGATCAGTTCCTCCAGCACCGTCCGGGTCTGGAGAAACTCCTCCCTGCTCGACCGGTGCATCAGGCGGATGCTGCCAAGCAGCAGCGAGTAGCTTTCTAGCGTCGGTAACGGCTGGGTCAGGATATGCTCGACCTCGGCATCGAAGACCGACAGATGCACTGCAGCGGCGATGCGGTGAGCCAGTTCGCTCTCCGGCTGCAGCAGATCGCCGATATTGCCGCTCAGGCGGTCGGTCCAGACGACTTGATTGGTTCGCGCCGCGGACAGCTCCGCCGTCACCAGAATCCGGTCCGCATCGACCACATAGCTGCCGCTGAGAATGTAGGTGGCACCGAGATGCGCCGATACTTCCGCCACATCGCTGACCCTGCCGCGAAATATGTTGGTCGACAGACGCGAGATCACCTTGAGGTTCGCCGATCTGGAGAGGCACCAGATCACGCTGTCCGCGATCAGGTTACCAACGTCGAGATGCTCCTCCGCGTCCTTGCGCGCGTCGAAGGGGATGACGGCGATCGTCGGCTCCATGGGAGTTCCATAGTCTCGCCGAGCTGCGAGGCTTGGGTGTGGACTGGCCGGACCAACGCGGTAGGCGCGAACCGGCTTGTCAAAGTGCTTGAGGATACAGTCGCCCAAATCTTCGCACAGCGCATCCACTCCGTGCGTCAGCTCGTCGCGCGCCGCAGCGCTGCCAATCGTCTCCCCCGGACTGGCCAGGCTGGCAAGAGCTGTCGCCAGTTGCTCATGCGCGGCCTCGCTGGCGATGGTTTCACCGGGACCGGCAAGAGTTGCGAGCCGGGCTGCGAGGTTGATGCCGGTGCCATAGATGTCAGTGCCGTCACTCCAGGCGGTGGAGGAGTTGATCCCCGCACGAAGCTGGAAGTGTTGATCTTCAGGCCGCCCGGTGTTCTGAACGGCGATACTCCGGTGCATTTCGGCGGCGGCATTGACGGCATCACGCACGGATTCGAAGCGGGCCATGAGCCCGTCTCCGAGGCTCTTCACGAGGCCGCCGCGATAACGCGGCAGAATTTGGCCGGTGGCAAGTTGGACGAAGTCGGTCCATCGACGCACCGCGGACGCCTCATGCTCCCGCATCAGACGCACGGACTCGACGAGGTCGACCAAGAGGACCACGGTGTCCTGCTGCACGAGGCCCATTGCTCGTCTCTCCGAAGCCCGGCCTCCGCTGACCGGGCTCTCAGGTGAATGGCCCTTAAGGCCGGTACTGCTTCACTACCTTGATGTTGACCGGACCTTGCCCGGCAGTTGCGAACTCAGCGCACGCACGTCCTCATCGAGCGCACGTCAATCCATACTGCGCAGCTGGCCGCTCGGTTATGAACCAGATCACGATTTGCGAAACGCCCGGGTGGGTCGCAATCGCGACAACTCAAAATGAAAACGCAAACTTCTTCTCGTCATGCGCGAAGTCACGTTCACTCACCGCTAATGCGGGCAGGTCTCGACCTCGACCGTGACGTGGCTGAGGCCCTTCAGCCCGGCGAGCCGCCGCTTGTAGACGGCCGGCTGCTTCGGCTTGTCCGACACCACCGAGAGCAGCACGGCACAATGGCCGGGGCCGACCTGCCAGAGATGCAGGTCGGTGACGCGATCCTCACCGACCTCCATGCGGGCGCGGATCACCCGCTCCAGCTTCTCGTCGGCGCGCACGTCGAGCAGCACCGCACCCGATGATTTGATCAGGCCGAATGCCCAGCTCGCGATCACGGCGCTGCCGATCAGACCCACCGCCGGGTCGGCCCAGACCCAGCCGGAATACATGGCAAGGCCGAGCGCTGCGATCGCCAGCACCGAGGTTGCGGCATCGGTCATGACATGGACATAGGCCGCGCGGAGGTTGTTGTCGTGCTGATGGTGGTGATGATCGCGCTCGTGGTCATGCTCGGCGTGGTCATCATGCGCATGGCCATGGCCGTGGTGATGATCGTGGCTGTCGCGCAGCAGCCACACGCTGGCGAGATTGACGCCCAAGCCGAGAGCAGCCACGGCCATGGCCTCGCCGTAGACGATCGGCACCGGATTGACCAAGCGCAGCACGCTCTCATAGGCGATCTCGACCGCGATCAGGCCGAGGATGATCGCGCTGGCGAAGGCGGCAAGATCGCCGAACTTGCCGGTGCCGAAGGTGAAATGCGCATTCCCCAGATGCCGCCGCGCGAAGCGATAGGCGAAGGCGGCAATGCCGAGCGCCGCCGCATGGGTGCCCATGTGCCAGCCGTCGGCGAGCAGCGCCATCGAACCGAACAGCGAGCCGGCGACGATCTCGCCGACCATCATGACCAGCGTCAGCACGACCACGAACCAGGTGCGGCGCTCGTTGTCGTCGTGCTTCTCGCCCAGGAAGGCGTGGTCATGGGTCCATTGTTCGATGGAATGGGAATGCATCGAATTCTCCAGAAGATTCAGCTCTGTTGGCCTCCAATATAGACGGCAGGCACCAATTTTCTAAGGACCAATCGTCCCGCGGATTGACAGTGCTTCTTAGTTTCGCTGTAATCTGCGCCATGGGGATTTGAGCGATCTCCCCACGAGGCGACAGGCCCAAGCATCGCGTCCCGTTTGGTTCTCGAGGACGCATCATGTCTACATTCACGACCATCTCATCCGACAAAATGGCACGGCTGATCGGCACGGCGAATGCGCCGGTTCTGATCGATGTGCGCACCGAGCAGGATTTCGCCGCCGACCGGCGGCTGATTCCCGGCTCCATCAAGCTCGGCCACGACAACGTGGCGGACTGGGGCGGCGCCTTCGCCGGCCGCCGCGCCGTAGTCTCCTGCCTCCGCGGCGAGAAGCTCGCGCAAGGCACCGCGGCCTGGTTACGCCAGCTCGGCGCGCAGGCCGAAACGCTGGAGGGCGGCTTCGAGGGCTGGAAGGCGGCCAAGCTGCCGCTGGTCGACGCCCGCAAGCTGCCGCCGCGCGATGCCAAGGGTCGCACCGTCTGGGTGACGCGGGCGCGGCCGAAGGTCGACCGCATCGCCTGCCCGTGGCTGATCCGCCGCTTCGTCGATCCGGGCGCAGTGTTCCTCTATGTCGCGCCGTCCGAGGTGGTCGCCGTCGGCGAGCGGTTCGGCGCAGCGCCCTTCGACATCGAGAACGTGTTCTGGAGCCACCGCGGCGAGCTCTGCACCTTCGACGTGATGATCGAGGAGTTCGGCATCGCGACTCCGCCCCTGCTGCGTCTCGCGACGCTGGTGCGGGGCGCCGACACCGCGCGACCCGACCTCGCGCCGGAGGCGCCCGGCCTGCTCGCGGCCTCGCTCGGGCTGTCGCGCATGTATGACGACGACCTCGAGCAGCTCGAGGCCGGCATGCTGCTCTATGATGCCTTCTACCGCTGGTGCCGCGACGCCACCACCGAGACTCACAACTGGCCGACCAACAAGGTGAAGGCGTAATGGACGTTCGCGCCGATCAAGCGGGAGCTGGTGCCGGTCACGGCATCAGCTTCAACGAAGCTTTTCGCGTCTGGCTCCGTGTCGCCTGCCTGAGCTTTGGCGGCCCCGCGGGCCAGATCGCGGTGATGCACCGCATCCTGGTCGAGGAGAAGAAGTGGATCTCCGAAGGCCGTTTCCTGCACGCACTGAACTATTGCATGCTGCTGCCGGGACCTGAGGCGCAGCAGCTCGCGACCTATGTCGGCTGGCTGATGCATCGCACCGCCGGCGGGCTGATGGCGGGCGGGCTGTTCATCCTGCCCGGCATCATCGCCATCATGGGCCTCAGCTACATCTATGCCGCCTTCGGCAATGTCAGCTTCGTCGAGGCGCTGTTCTTCGGGCTCAAGGCGGCCGTGCTCGCCATCGTCGTCGAGGCGGTAGTGCGCGTCGGCAAGCGCGCGCTGAAGAACCGCATCATGATCGCGCTCGCGGCCGCGGCCTTCGTCGCGATCTTCTTCTTCGCGGTCCCCTTCCCGATCATCATCATCGCCGCCGGCCTCATCGGTTATGCCGGCGCCCGAAGCGGCCGTCCGGAATTCGCGCCGGCCGGTCACGGCCATGGCGGCGGCGCCGCGATCGACAGCATGCTCGGCGAGGCCGTACCGGATCACGTCCGCCCCGACACGGCGCGCGCGATCCGCGTCGGTGCATTGTGGCTGGCGCTTTGGCTGGTGCCGGTGATAGCGCTGCTGATCGCCTTCGGCCAGGCCAACGTATTCAGCCAGATCGCGCTGTTCTTCTCGAAGATGGCGCTGGTCACGTTCGGCGGCGCCTATGCGGTGCTGGCCTATGTCGCCCAGCAGGCGGTCGAGCATTATCATTGGCTCAAGCCGCATGAGATGCTCGACGGTCTCGGCATGGCCGAGACCACGCCGGGCCCGCTGATCATGGTGCTGCAATTCGTGGGCTTCATGGCGGCCTATCGCGACCCTAGCGGCCTGTCGCCGATGCTCGCGGCCACGCTCGGCGGCCTGCTCGCGACCTGGGTCACCTTCACGCCCTGCTTCCTCTGGATCTTCGTCGGCGCGCCCTACATCGAGCGGCTGCGCGGCAACGCGGGCCTCGCCGGCGCGCTCAGCGCGATCACCGCCGCCGTGGTCGGCGTGATACTCAACCTGTCGATTTGGTTCGCGCTGCACATCCTGTTCCGCGAGACCGTGCCGGTGCATGCGTTTCCGCTGAACTTCGACATGCCGGTGCTGAGGAGCGTCGACGTGCCGGCGCTGGTGCTGGCGATCGCGGCGGCCACCGCGATCTTCCGGTTCAAGCTCGGCATGCTGACGGTGCTGGCGGGCAGCTGCGCGGCGGGCGTGGCGTTGCGGATGGCCGGGGTGATCTGATGCCAGGGACGTGACTAATCGTGAGTCCAGGATGAGTTGGAACGCCGCGGCCGAACGCCACCTAGGCAGGGGGCGTTTGGAGAAACAGCGATGCGTTTCCTTCTGGTTTTCAGTTTTCTGATCACCTTGGTCGGCGCTGCCGACGCCGCACAGGCGCGTCATCCACACCGGCGGCACGCGATTGTCCATTCCGGTCAGGGTATGGTCCCGTCCGGTCCAGCTTCGGGCTTCGCCTACGCGCCGCCGCCGGAAACCTCAGCTTATCCTGGCGCCACTGAACCTTATTTCGGCGCTTCTCAAGGTTATGCGCCCGGCGAAAAGGAGCGGTTTCTTCGCAGTTTGTTCAGTCCGTAGGGCCCGTGCCACCCCTAGGCCTTGCGCTGTCGCGGCGAGGGCGTGGGAAAGCTGCTGAGTTGAATCCCGCAGCCTTCCCTTATTCACGTCAATAAGCGCCGACCTTTGTTAGCGTCGGGTTGGATCGTTTGTGCCGCCCGGACGGATGGTCTGAGGACCGCCCTGGCCGGAACCCGCGCCACTGCCGCCGCCGGCGCCTACGCTGGATCCCGTCGAACTGCCGGTACCTGCATCGCCCGCTCCCGTTCCACCCGCCGCGCCGCTCGTTCCGCCGCTGGTTCCTCCGGCCCCGGCGCTAGCGCCCGCACCCGCGCCGCCCGCTCCACCTGCGCCGGCCCCGCCTCCGGCACCTCCGCCCGCCTGCGCATGGGCGAACCCGATCGAGGCGCCGGCAAGCAACGCACACATGGCTACTGAGAAGATTGTCTTTCGCATGGTTCAAACTCCGATTGACGATGACATGCCAATCGAAGCCGCGCGCAAACGTTCCCGATGATATTCGTCGGAGGCTTTCAACATCGCTAGGAACGATGTTGCGCAACGTTCAATTGATTCCAGTCCCGCGGCCACTCGACGTACCCTTCCGCGTAGCGCGCACGACTCATCACATGGCAGATCCTGGCCGCTGGCTATCGCATCATCATCCGCGCGATCGCTTCCCCGATCACCACCGTCGTGAAGTGCGTGTTGGCGCGGCAATCGGACGGCATGATCGAGGCGTCGGCGACGCGAAGGCCGCTGATCCCTTTCACGGTACCATCGGGGTTGACCACGCCATCGGGGTCGTTCCCGCCGCTCATGCGGCAGCTGCCGGCGGCATGCTGGATGTCGCCGGTCTCGCGGCGCAGCACCGAGTCGAGCTCGTGATCGGGCAGGCTGGCGGCCTGCGGCAGCGTCAAATCCGTGTCAGCGAGCCTGATCCAGTCGGCGATGCCTGACAGCGCCGGCTGCGACGTGATGACCGCGAGGCGTTTCACCGCATCGATCATGCGCAGCATGTCGCGCGGATCGGCCAGCATGTTCTCCTCGACGACCGGATCGATTGCAGGATCGGTCGAGGCCAGCTTGAGCGTCCCGCGCGAATAGGCGTTGAACAGCCCCGCGCCGATCGCTCCGGGGTTCCCGATGCCGCGATGATTGAAGGCGATCAGGATCATGTCGCGCTTGCCGCCATTGGCGAGGCCGGAGGAATAGGTCACGCAGCAATTGGTGTGGCGCGTATCCGGATCGGTGGGACGAAGCTCGTCCCGGAGCTGGATCGTGGCGCGAAACAGCGGATGGTCGAAGAAATGGCGGCCGACCGGCAGATCGCGCGTGACAGCAATCCCCATTGCCTTCAACTCCTCGGCCGGCCCGATGCCCGAGCGCAGCAGGATCGCCGGACTGTGGATGGCGCCGGCGCACAGCACGATCTGGCGGGCGCTGATCTCCTGGGTGCCCTGCCCCTCGACATGAACGCGGACACCGGTCGCCCGTCCGTCGCTGATCAGCACGCGATCGACCAGCGCATGCCCGCGGATCTCCAGGTTGGCGCGCCCGCGTGCGGGCTCGAGATAGCCCTCATTGGTGGTGATGCGGCGCAAGTCGCGGCTGTTGATGGGGTAGCACGCAACGCCCTCGCCGTCCGGACCATTGACGTCGGCGCACCAGGGATAGCCGCTCGCAAGTGCCGCATCGCGCAAGCCGCGGTCGATCGGACCCCACTTTTGCAAAGGCGCGCGGTAGACCGGCAGTGGCCCGCCGCGGCCGTGGCCCTCGACATCGCCGAATTCCAGATCGTCCTCGATCACCGAAAACAGCGGCATCACCTCTTTCGCCGACCAGCCGGTGCAGCCATTGGCCGCCCATTCGTCGAACGCATCGGCAACGCCGCGGATCGCGATCTGGCCGTTCATCATCGACGAGCCGCCGAGCCCCTTGCCGCGCCAGTAGAAGCGCGGCTCCTGCCCAGCGACGCGGCGCGTCAGAAGATCGGGCCATTGCCATTTCTCCTGGTACTCGCGCTTGTGGATGATCGGGATCGGATTCGGCGTCCGCACCTCCCAGGGCGCCTCGTCGGCGCGCCAGTCGAGCCCCGCCTCGAGCAGCAGGACGCGCCGTGCGGGATCTTCGGAGAGCCTTGCGGCCACGGCGGCGCCGGCGGAGCCGCCGCCGACAACAATGACATCGTACATCGCGCTACTTCTCAACGTTCCAGAACACCGGGATGGCGGACGGTATCAGACCGCGCAAAGTCGCGCGATAGGCGGCCGGCTGCGCGAACTGGCCCCACGGGATTCCGGGCGCCTGATCGTACATGACGGCCTGGATCTCGCCCGCGATCTTCTTCCGGTCCGCCTCGGCCGGCGCCTTGGCGAAGGCTTCCATCAGAGGGGTGATACGCGCATCGCATTGCCAGCCGGTGAAGTCGGCACAGTTGAAGGCAACCATGACATTGGTCAGCGGCGAGCCGAGGTCGAAGCCGCCGGCGTGGACGCCATAGACGCTCCAGCCCTCCTTCTTGGCGCGGCGCGCCAGCACGCTCGCCCAGTCCATCACCTGCAGATCGACGTTGAAACCTGCAGCCTTCAGCCGCTCGGCGAGCACCTGCGCCGAAACGCGCGGGGCTTCGAGGTCGTTGGCCTGCATCACGACGACGGGCTCGCCGGCATATTTGGTCGCCTTCAGCGCAGCCTTCGCCGCTTCGATCGAGGGCTTTGCGGCGGCTTCCGTGCCGGCCTTGCTCTCGTATGTGGTGCCGCAGGTGAAGTAGGTCGCGCAAGGGGTGGCGTATTTGGCGTCGAGCCCGAGCGCATCCAGCACTTCGCGCTGGTCGACCAGCTTCCACAGCACGCGGCGGATCTCCGGATCATCGAACGGCTTCGAGGCCGCGTTGAGACGGTAGGCGCCGGCGAACATGTTGCCGCCGGTGAAGTTGACGAGCTTGACGCGCGTGTTCTTCTCCAGCTGCGGCAGCAGATCGAACGGCGCGTACTGCATGAAATCGATTTCGCCGGCCTGCAGCGCAGAGGCGGCAGTCGCACCATCGGGAATGACGCGGACCTCGAGCGTGTCGACATTGACGCGCTTGCCGCCGGCCAGGAAGTCCGCGGGCTCGGGACGCGGCACATAGTCGCCGAACTTCTTCAGGATCATGCGGTCGCCGGTGCGGTGGTCGGCCTTGCTGTAGACGAACGGGCCGGAGCCGACGATCTCGGTGGTGCGCTGGTCGCCGGGCGTCCTCGCGATGCGTTCGGGCATCATGAAAGCGACCGGGCTGACGGGATTGCCGAGCGCGTCGATGACGAGGCCGGACGGCTCCTTCAGCGTCAGCACGAAGGTTTTCGCATCGACCGGCTCGAGCGAAGCCGTGATCGCGAAAATGCGGCGGCCGAGTGCGCTGCGGGTGCCCCAGCGACGCAGCGAGGCCACGCAATCGGCTGCCGTGACGGGCTGGCCGTCGTGCCATTTCAGGCCGTCGCGCAGCGTGAACGTATAGGTCAAGCCATCGGGCGAGACTTTCCAGTCCTGCACCATTTGCGGCTTGATGTCGCCCTTGGCATCCTTCGCAAACAGCGTGTCGAACACCATGTAGCCGAACGTGCGCGAAATATAGGCCGTGGAGAAATGCGGATCGAGCGTGACGATCTCCGCCTCGAGCACCGCGACGAGATTGCCCGCCGCATGCGCGGGCGCCGCCACCAGCGCAAGGCCGAACAGCGCGGGAATGAAAGTCTTCAGTTTGAGCATTGGGGTGTTTTTGCCTTTTGACCAGCCGTTTGCGTTCAGCAGGAAAAAAGCAATGTTCGTGCCCACACGTATGCGCTCATAGCTAGCTGCCACGCGTTTGCAGGATGCACATACTTAGAGTTGGAGAGCGAGGCTGGCGCAGCTCGTCATTGCGAGCGCAGCGAAGCAACCCAGAGTCTTTCCGCGGTGGGATTCTGGATTGCTTCGCTGCGCTCGCAATGACGGTGGAGCAGAGAGCACAACACGCGCTGTCGCCGCCCGGCTTGACCGGGCGACCCAGTATTCCAGAGACAGCTGATGGATACGGAGAAGCCGCGGCGTACTGGATGCCCCGCCCCCGTGCGCAATTGCGCACTAGGCGGGGCATGACAGCGTCGTTGCGGCGACAGTTGGGGCCAGTGCCCTACCCGATCACTCGACCGAACTTGTTCGACTTCGGGAAACCCTTCGGCGGCAGGCGGCCGGCGTCGGCGCGCGTGCCCTGCCACTCCGCCAGCTCCTTCATGGTCGCGGAGAATTCGCGTCCTGCGGAATCCTTCCAGGTCAGGCCCGCCTTGGCGTCGAATACCGCAACGTCGGACAGGCCGCCGTCCTTGTATTTCTGCAGGCGCACGCCGCGGCCGCGGGCCATCTCCGGCACCTGGTCGAGCGGGAAGACCAGCATCTTGCGGTTCTCGCCGATGACGGCGACGGTGTCGCCCGTCACCTCGGTGATCGCGCGGGCCTCGTTCGGCATGTCCACGTTGAGGACCTGCTTGCCCTTCTTGGTGGTGCCAACGCAATCGTCCTCGTTGACCACAAAACCCTGGCCCTCGTGGCTGGCGACCAGGAATTTGCGGCCGCCCTTGTTGACGAACAGCGCGACGGGCGCGGCCTCCTGCTCGAGGTCGATGAACAATCGGATCGGCTCGCCATGGCCGCGGCCGCCCGGCAGCTTGGCGACGTCGAGCGAGTAGAACTTGCCGTTGGTGGCGAACAGCAGGAGCTTCGAGGTCGTCTCGGCGAAGAAGGCGAAGCCGAGCTTGTCGTCCTGCTTGAAGGCAAGGCCCGAGAGATCCTCGACATGCCCCTTCATGGTGCGGATCCAGCCCTTGTCGGAGACGACCACCGTCACCGGCTCGCGCTCGACGAAGGCCTCCTCGATCGCGGCGAGATCGTGCTCGGGCGCATCCGCGAAGGTGGTGCGACGCTTGCCGAGCGGTGTCTTCGGTCCGAACATGTCGCGGACCTTGCCAACCTGCTCGCCGACCTTCTTCCACTGCTCGGCTTCCGAGGCGAGCACCGCGTTGATGCCCTTGAGCTCGGCGCGGAGGTTCTTGTCCTCGGTGCGGATCTCCATCTCCTCGAGCTTGCGCAAGGAGCGCAGGCGCATGTTGAGGATGGCTTCCGCCTGCACCTCGGTGAGCTTGAACGCCTTCATCAGCTCAGGCTTCGGCTCGTCCTCGGTGCGGATGATCCTGATCACCTTGTCGATGTTCAGGTATGCGATCAGGAAGCCGCCGAGCACTTCCAGCCGGTGCTCGATCTGCGCCTTGCGGTAGTTGCTGCGGCGGATCAGCACGTCGCGCAGATGGTCGAGCCATTCGCGCAAGCACTCCGCGAGCCCCACGACCTTGGGGATGCGCCCCTTGATCAGGACGTTGAGGTTCAGCGGAATCTTGTTTTCGAGCTCGGTGAGGCGGAACAGCGATTCCATCATCAGCGCCGGATCGACGTTCTTCGACTTCGGCTCGATCACGATGCGGACGTCTTCGGCCGATTCGTCCCTGATGTCGCCGACCAGCGGCAGCTTCTTCTGGTCCAGCAGCTCGGCGACCTTCTCGATCAGACGCGACTTCTGCACCAGGAACGGAATCTCTGTGACGACGACGGCCCAGGTGCCGCGTGCGCCCTCCTCCTGCGTCCACCGCGCTCGGACGCGGAACGAGCCGCGGCCGGTGGTGTAGGCTTCCGCAATCGCCTGCTTGGAATCGACGATGATGCCGCCGGTCGGGAAATCTGGGCCCTTGACCCACTTGAGCAGTGCCTTCGACTTTGCGTCGGGCTTCTCGATCAGGTGCAGCGCGGCATCGCACAGCTCGGCGGCGTTGTGCGGCGGGATCGAGGTCGCCATGCCGACCGCGATGCCCTGCGCGCCGTTGGCGAGCAGGTTCGGGAAGCCGCCCGGCAGCACGATGGGCTCTTTCGACTGGCCGTCGTAGTTGGCGCGGAATTCGACCCCGTCCTCGTCGATGCCCTCGAGCAGAAGCCGCGCGACGTCGGTCATGCGCGCTTCGGTGTAGCGGTAGGCGGCGGGGTTATCGCCGTCGATATTGCCGAAATTGCCCTGACCGTCGACCAGCGGATATCGCGAGGAGAAATCCTGCGCGAGGCGGACCATGGCGTCGTAGATCGCCTGGTCGCCGTGCGGATGGAACGAGCCCATCACGTCGCCGACGATCTTGGCCGACTTCTTGAAGGCCGTGCCGGGGTCGAGCCTGAGCAGGCGCATGCCGTAGAGGATGCGCCGGTGCACCGGCTTCAGGCCGTCGCGCGCGTCCGGCAGCGCACGGTGCATGATGGTGGAGAGGGCATAAGCGAGATAGCGCTCTTCCAGCGCCTCACGCAGCGGCACCTCGTGGATTTCAGCCGGTTCTTCCGGCGGAACGATTCGTTTTCCCATGCCGCCCGGTTAAACCGTGGAAGCGAATCGGGCAAGGATCGAATGGTTCCCTGTGGGCGACGTACTAACCTGCCCAGCCGGCTGTGACGGTCTGGGTTGGGGCTGGACCAGGTGTTTGCGCAGGCGCCGGCGCATTGGTCAGGCAACGGCGGGCGGCCTCGATCTCGGCGTCGGTCGCGCCCCGCGACCGCGCCCATGTCTCTGCAGCGGCAGCGGAATATTTCGCCACATAGTACCGCACCACCGTGCACGAGGCCCGGCGAAACGCCCCGGGCTGCGGCTCGCCAGCCATGGCGTCGGGAGCGAACGCAAGCAGCGTCGCGGACAAGGCGAATCCCCTGATCAACATTTGGGCTGTCCCCCGATGTGGAACCTCAAGCCGCAAGTCCGCGCGGGCCGATTTCGTTCCAGGGAACTGCATGCTGCTGGGCAAGGCTGGGCAGCTATTACGTCATGGCGCCGGGATCGCCGCCCTCGCCTGCTGCCGCATCAGGGCGTTGATGAAGCCGGCTCGCGCATCGGAATGGCCTTGGCCACGCGGCTCCAGCACGTGGCGGAGCAGGAACAGGCCGGTGAGCCGAAAACCGTCCTGGAGATCCTGCTCGGTGAGATCGCCCGCCGTTTCGCCCTGGCGCAGGAACGGCGGCAGCCGCAACAGCCGGTCGCGCCACGGCTCGCCCGCGCTACGCGATACCGCGCCGCCTGATTTCGGCGAGACATAGATCAGGTCCGTGGTCTCGCCGGTCACCGCGCAATTGTCCAGCGCCAGGCCGAAACCCAGCTCGGCGAGCATCGCCAGCTCGAAATGGATCAGGTGCACGGCCGCGCTGCCGATGTCGTCGAAATCGTCGAGCGAATGCTCGAGCAGCGCAAAGATGTCCTCATGCGGATCGCGCTCCGGCAGCAGCCGCGCGACGGAGGCGAGATGGGTGACGCCATAGACGCCGTGGGACGATGCCAGCAGCGTTGCCGCGCGCAGCTTCAATCCCTCGATTGCGTAGGTGCCCAGATGCTCGTCGAGCCGCGCCCGCCACACCGCACTGACGCTGTTCCCCGGCTGCAGCAGCGGCCGCATCCGCGAGCCGGCGCCACCGCGGACGAGGCCGAGATGCCGGCCATGCGCGCGCGTCAACAGCTCGACAATGGCGCTGGACTCGCCATGCCGCCGCACCCCCAGCACGATGCCTTCGTCGGACCATTCCATAGGGGAAGTGTAGCGGATTCCGGCGTTCAATCGTAGGGCGGATTAGCCGAAGGCGTAACCCGCCAATCGCCCGTGCACGTCAAAGGTGGATTACGCTTCGCTAATCCACCCTACGGCGCCTCACGCGTTGAACCAGTCCCGCGCGTCGCCGCTGAAGGAGAAATACAGGCCCATCGTCGTCAGCGCGCAGGAGACGATCTCGATGGCGCTGTCGAGCTCCAGGCCCTTCTCGCCGATGATCTGGCCGAGCGAGATCACCGACAACACGAGGGCCGCCGCCAGCACCCAGCGTGGCCAGTTCTTGCGATGATGCGCGGCCAGCCGGACGAAATAGAGCAGCAGGAGGATCATGCCGCCGGCGAGCAGCGTCCCGGTCATGATCATCTGCTCGGTCACCGCGGCATTGGGCGTGCGGTCCTGCACGGCGATCGAGACGGCGTCCAGCATCAACGATGCATAGAGCAGCGCTTCGAAGCGCTGGACGTTGGTGGGTAGGCTCATCGAATGCCGATCTTTTCTTGGTTATTCTTTTGGGAAGTCCAGGCCCATCTCGCGATAGCGATCGGGATCGTCGCCCCAGTTCTCGCGCACCTTGACGAACAGGAACAGGTGCACCGGCACGTCCAGAATCTGCATCAGCTCTTTCCGCGAGTCGGCGCCGATCGACTTGATGGTGGCGCCGCCCTTGCCGAGCACGATCTTGCGCTGGCTTTCGCGCTCGACGTAGATCGTCTGCTCGATCCGCACAGACTTGTCCTTGCGCTCCTCCCACTTGTCGGTCTCGACCGTGGACTGGTAGGGCAATTCCTGGTGCAGCTTCTGATAGATCTTCTCGCGGGTGATCTCGGCCGCCAGCTGCCGCATCGGCGCGTCCGACATCTGGTCCTCGGGGTAGAGGAACGGACCCGGCGGCACCATGTCCGCGAGCGTCTTGCGGATGTCGTCGACGCCATCGCCCGAGATCGCCGAAATCATGAACGTCCGCACGAAAGTCATGCGCTCGTTGGCCGCCTGCGCCAGCGCCAACAGCTTCTCGCGTTGGACCAGGTCGACCTTGTTGATGACGAGGATCTTGTCGTGATTGACGCTGGCGGCCTTGGCGAGGATCGCCTCCGCCTCCTCGTCGATGCCCGTTTTGGCATCGAGCAGCACGCAGACCAGATCGGCATCATGCGCCCCGCTCCAGGCGGTCGAGACCATGGCGCGGTCGAGCCGGCGCTTGGGCGAGAAGATGCCGGGCGTGTCGACAAGGATAATTTGCGCGTTGTTCTCGATGACGATACCGCGGATCAGCGCGCGCGTGGTTTGCACCTTGCGCGAGACGATCGTGACCTTGGCGCCTACCAGCGCGTTGACCAGCGTCGACTTGCCGACATTCGGCGCGCCGATCAGCGCGACGAAACCGCAGCGCGTCGCGCCGGGTGCCCCGCCGCTTGCTTCAACCGTCATTGCTGCCGCCGACGCCTTCGCGTTCGATCATCACTGAGGCTGCCACTTTCTCTGCCGCGCGCTTGCTGCCGCCGATACCCTCGGCCGGGGCCAGGCCCGGCAGATCGACGGCGACACGGAACTGCGGATCGTGATGCGGGCCAGTGCGCTCGACCTCGCGATAGACAGGCGTCGGCAGTCCCTTGCCTTGCGCCCATTCCTGCAGCACGGTCTTGGGATCGCGCAAGGGCCGGCGCGGCTTGTGCATCCGCTCGGTCCAGTTGCGCTTGACGAATTCGGCTGCCGCCGCATGGCCGCCGTCGAGGTAGATGGCGCCGATCACGGCCTCGCAGATGTCGCCGAGGATGGATTTGCGCAGGCGGGCATCGGCACTGGAGCCGACCGAGCCCAGCTTGATGTCGTCGACGAGACCGAGCGACTTGGCGACGTCCGCGCAGCTCTCCTTGCGCACGAGCTCGGCAAGCCGCTTGGACAGCTCGCCCTCATCGGCGTTCGGGAAGGCGTGATAGAGCATGTCGGAGACGACGAGCCCGAGCACGTGGTCGCCGAGGAATTCCAGCCGCTGATAGCTGTCGCCTCGCTTGCGCCCGGACTTCAGGGCCGAGACATGCGTGATCGCCTGCATCAGCATATTTGGATCGGCGAAGCTGTGGCCGATCCGCGCCTCGAGCGCCGCGTTGGCATTCGTGCCCTTGGCCTTGCTGCTCCGCGGCCGTTTCTTCTTGGCAGGCGCCTTCGCCGCAGCATCGCCCTCGGGAGCGGCTTGCACCTCGGTCGGTTGGATCGCGATGTCCTTGGCTTCGTCTTTCATCGGACGATTTTGAAGAACCGATTCCAGCGCACCGCCCACGGCCAGCGCCAGAGCATCCAGGCGTGCTCGCCTTCAGCGATGGAGAAGAAGATCATCTGGGCGCGGCCGATCAAGTGCTCCTGCGGGACGTAGCCGACCTGGCCGAGAAAGCGGCTATCGGTGGAGTTGTCGCGGTTGTCACCCATCATGAAGAAGTGGCCGGCCGGGACGGTGTAGACGTTGGTGTTGTCCATGTAGCCGTTGTCGGCGCAGTCCAGCGTCTCATAGGACACGCCGTTCGGCAGCGTCTCCTTCCAGCGCTTCACCCGGGAGATGCCGCCGCCTTCCGAGCCGCAAGGGTCCTCGCCGACATATTCGCTCATGCGCTGCCGCTCGACGGGCGTATCGTTGATGTAGAGCAGCCCGTCCCGCATCTGGACACGGTCGCCGGGAAGGCCGATCACGCGCTTGATGTAGTCGGTGGAATCGTCCTTCGGCAGACGAAACACGACGATGTCGCCACGAGCGGGGTCCGAGCCCCAGATCCGTCCCGAGAACAGCGGCGGCGAGAATGGAATCGAGTAATGGCTGTAGCCGTAGGAATATTTCGAGACGAACAGATAGTCGCCGACCAGCAGCGTCGCCTTCATCGAGCCGGACGGGATGTTGAAGGGCTGAAACAGGAAGGTGCGGATCACGAGCGCGATCAGGAGAGCATGAATGACGACTCGGATCGTTTCGCCGACGCCGCTCTCAGTTTTCGTTCCCGAAGTCACGCTCATTGCTCTCTCAATTCCGGCCGGCGATCATAGAGCGCCCTCCTCCCGCGAACGGCCCACCGGTTCGCGGCGCAAGGAGATTGTCCTGATTCTGATAGTGAGGGCCAATTCCGGCGTAAAGCCGAATTCGCCCAGGCTGATTTGCGTTCGCGGACTTTTAGACGGTTGTCGGAGGCCACGCAATCAAGGATCGCATCAAAACTGATTAAGATATTGATTTATAAAGAAAATCACAAAACGCCCGAGCCGCGATCAAGGTTTCGGCAGCGGGACGGCGGAAATGACGACAAAAGCCTGCGCCAGCGGCCAGTCGTCGGTGATCGAAAGGTCGATCCGCGCCTCGAACCCCTCCGGTGTCAGGGCCTGGAGCCGGGCCAGCGCGCCGCCGGTCAGCTGCATGGTCGGCCGCCCGCCCGGCAGGTTGACCACCCCCATGTCGCGCCACCAGACGCCGCGCCTGATGCCGGTGCCGAGTGCCTTGGAGCAGGCCTCCTTGGCGGCGAAGCGCTTGGCGTAGGTCGCCACCACCATCTTCTCGTTCTTGGCGCGCCGTTCCGCCTTGGCACGCTCGGCCGCGGTGAAGATGCGGTCGAGAAAACGCTCGCCGTGGCGCTCGATCACCTTGGCGACGCGGGTGATGTCGATCAGGTCGGAGCCGATGCCGATGATCATGCCCGGCTCCGGCCACGATCCATCGCCGCGCGCATGCTGCGCAC
The DNA here is from genome assembly GCF_020194055.1 of Bradyrhizobium sp. NBAIM03. Classification (NCBI taxonomy): domain Bacteria; kingdom Pseudomonadati; phylum Pseudomonadota; class Alphaproteobacteria; order Hyphomicrobiales; family Nitrobacteraceae; genus Bradyrhizobium; species Bradyrhizobium sp. NBAIM03. The sequence goes on from NZ_JADYVS010000037.1 coordinate 17,269, forward strand.
GGTCTCGGCCATCCCCACGAACAGCGCCTCGCCGATCATGTAATAGCCGATGTTCAGCTCCATGATTTCGGGCAAGCTCGCGATCTTCTCCGCCGTCGCATAGTCCAGCCCGTGGCCGGCGTGAACCTCGAGTCCCGCGTCCTTCGCCAGCTTCACCCCGGCCACGATCCGCTGCCATTCAGCCTCGGCCTTGTCGGTGTGGCCATCGACGACGGCATCGCACCAGGCACCGGTGTGGATCTCGATCACAGGGGCGCGCAGCCGTGCCGCCATCTCGATCTGGGCGGGATCGGCCGCAATGAACAGCGAGACGCGGATGCCGGCCTCGCTCAGCCGCGCGATATAGGGCGCGAGCGCGCTGCGCTGGCCGACCACGTCCAACCCGCCTTCGGTCGTTACCTCCTGGCGCCGCTCCGGCACCAGGCACACCGCGTGCGGCTTGGTGGCGAGCGAGATCCGCATCATGTCGTCCGTCGCGGCCATCTCGAAATTGAGCGGCTTGGAGATCTCCGCCTTCAGGCGCGCCATGTCCTCGTCGCGGATGTGCCGGCGGTCCTCGCGCAAATGTGCGGTGATGCCGTCGGCGCCGGCCTCGATCGCGAGCAGCGCGGCGCGCACCGGATCGGGATGGCGGCCGCCGCGCGCGTTACGCACGGTTGCGACGTGATCGATATTGACGCCGAGGCGGAGCGGAGGTGCGGGCATTTCAGAACTCGCGAAATCAGAGGGAACGGCGCATGCGAGATGCGCCTATCCATTAACACGTTCGACTTTGGCGACGACCGCCTTCGCGCGCAGCTGGGCCAGGATCGCGCTGAGGTGCTTCAAGTCGTAGACTTCGAGATCGATCGTCGTCTCCGTGAAATCGGGCGAGCGGCGCTGCATGCTGATATTGTCAATGTTGCCGTCGTGCTCGGCGATCACGGTCGCGATCTGCGCCAGCGCGCCGGGCTCATTGACGTTCTCGACCTTGATGCGGGCCGGGAAGCGCTGCGGCGCGGAATCCTCGATGTCCCAGCGGACGTCGAGCCAGCGCTCCGGCTCCTCCTCGAAATCCTTCAGGGCCGGCGCCTGGATCGGATAGATCGTGATGCCCTCGCCCGGCGTGACGATGCCGACAATGCGATCGCCGGGGACGGCGCCGCCGTTCGGCGCGAACTTCACCGGAAGGTCGGAATTGATGCCGCGGATCGGGATCGCGACCGGGCTGCGCGACTGTTCGGAGACCCCCTTCTCCTTGAGCTTGGCGGCAAGGCCCTTCTTGACGCCGTAGCGCGCGATGCGCTCCTCCTTGTAATCCGGGTACATCGCACGCGCGACATGGGAGGCCTTGATCTCGCCGCGCCCGACCGCCGCCATGACGTCCTCGATCGATGTGCGCGCGAGCCGCGGCAGCGCGCCCTTGAGCTTGTCGTCGGCGTATTCAATCTTGGCGCGCTCGAACAGGCGCTCGACGATGCGCCGGCCGAGCCCGACATATTGGTCGCGCACCGCGGTGCGCGTGGCGCGGCGGATCGCGGCACGCGCCTTGCCGGTGACGGCGAGCGTTTCCCAGGCCGAGGGCGGCGCGGACTGCGCCTCCGAGGTCAGCACCTCGACCTCGTCGCCGTTCTGAAGCTCCGAGGACAGCGGCGCGAATTTGCCGTTGATCTTGCAGCCCACCGCGCTGTTGCCGACGTCGGTATGCACCGCATAGGCGAAGTCGATCACGTTGGCATGGCGCGGCAGCGCGATCAGCTTGCCCTTCGGGGTGAAGCAGAACACCTGGTCGTGGAACAGCTCGAGCTTGGTGTGCTCGAGGAATTCCTCCGGGTTCGCGCTTTCCGAGAGGATGCCGATGGTGTGGCGCAGCCAGGCGAACGCGTTGGACTCGCGCTTGAGGAATTCGGTCGGCGAACCCACGCCCTCCTTGTAGAAAACGTGCGCGGCGATGCCGCGCTCGGCGATCTGGTCCATCGCCTCGGTGCGGATCTGCAGCTCGACGCGCTGGTTGCCGGGGCCGATCACCGTGGTGTGGATCGAGCGGTAGTCGTTCTGCTTCGGCGTCGAGATATAGTCCTTGAAACGTCCGGGCACGACCGGCCAGGTGGTGTGGACGATCCCGAGCGCGCGATAGCAGGCCTCGACGTCGCTGACGACGAGGCGGAAGCCGAAGATGTCGGACAATTGCTCGAAGCCGACCGACTTGCGCTCCATCTTGGTCCAGATCGAGAACGGCTTCTTGCGCCGGCCATAGACCCGCGCCCCCAAGCCCCGGTGGCGCAGATTGTTGGAGAGCTGGTCCTCGATCTCGCCGATCAGGTTGCGGTTGCGCTCAGCCAGCGCGTCGAGCCGCTGCATCACCACCGAATAGGCTTCGGGATCGAGGGTGCGGAAGGACAGATCCTCCAGCTCCTCGCGCATTTCCTGCATGCCCATGCGCCCCGCCAGCGGCGCATAGATGTCGAGCGTCTCCTCGGCGATGCGCCGGCGCGATTCCGTCGGCACGAAGTCCAGCGTGCGCATGTTGTGCAGACGGTCGGCGAGCTTGACCAAAAGCACGCGGACATCGTCGGCAATGGCCAGCAACAATTTGCGCAGATTCTCGGCCTGCTTAGCCTCCCGCGACACCAGCTCCAGCCGCTTCAGCTTGGTCAGGCCATCGACTAGCGCGCCGATCTCCGAGCCGAAGATCTGATCGATCTCGGCCCGCGTTGCCTCGGTGTCCTCGATCGTGTCGTGCAGCAGCGCGGCCACGATGGTGGCGTCGTCGAGCTTGAGGTCGGTGAGAATCGCAGCCACCTCGAGCGGATGCGAGAAATACGGATCGCCCGAGGCGCGGGTCTGCGAGCCGTGGGCCTTCATGGCGTAGACGTAGGCACGGTTCAGCAGGTCTTCGTTGGTGTTGGGATTGTAGGACCTGACGCGCTCGACGAGGTCATATTGACGCATCATCCGGGCGCGAGGCCGGGCGGGGCGCGCGACCGGCGCAGTCGGGGCCACGGCAACCGATTCGGTTGCGGCCTGCATCTGCGTGGATCTGCGGCGCCGATATACCATGCCGTCCTGCCTTCAAACGGGCTTGAGCCGGCCCGCTGCATACATCCTAACTCCGATCGCGCTCGTGTCCGATCAATTCAGTGACAGGGCCAAGCACCGACCGCAGCGCTATGGTAACCACGAAAAGGTCAACAAAAGCAAAGGCCCGAACGATCGTTCGGGCCTTTGATATGATCACAAGAAGAAGATGATCGCGATGGGGAATTACTCGTCTTCCTCGGGCTGCTCCTCGGGAGGCGCGAGGCCTTCCAGGCCCTTCAGCAGCTCCTCCTCGGTCATGCGCTCCACGGCGACCTCGGTGTCGTCGGCATCGACGCTTGCCCCCGCGGAACCGATCAGCGGCACTGTATCCGGCTCGGGCTCGTCCACCTCGACGAACTTCTGCAACGAGTGGACCAGCTCCTCGCGGAGGTCCTCCGGCGAGATCGTCGTCTCGGCAATTTCACGCAAAGACACAACAGGGTTCTTGTCGTTATCGCGGTCAACCGTTAGTTGTGAACCGGATGAAATCATGCGGGCACGGTGGGCGGCCAGCAGGACCAAGTCAAACCGGTTGTCGACCTTGTCGATACAATCTTCTACGGTGACGCGAGCCATGGACTGTCGCTCCGTTGTGGGTGGGACGAAATATGTGGATGATTGGGGCTAGTTATAGGGGCCGGGACGGTTTCGCAAGACCATTTTGTGATTTGGCCTCGCCAAACCGCTCTGCTACCCCACATTGGGGCTGGGACGGGTGGTTTTCCGGGCTGCCGTTGGGGGCGGCCCCGGGGTGTATGCAAGTCCGCCATAACTATACCTTGATTGCCCCGACTTCTCCGGATTTGCGGTTTCGACGGGTTTCTGCGGCACTCTAGAACTGCGCGGCCTGTTGTCGCCGCGCCAACAAAAAACGATCAATCACGAACGCTACGCGAGCAAACTGAATGTCACCTTCTCCTACCAACAAGATCGCGCTCTTCATCGACGGGGCCAATCTCTACGCGACGGCGAAAACCCTCGGCTTCGACATCGACTACAAGCGCCTGCTGAAGGAGTTTCAGAGCCGCGGGACGTTATTGCGGGCGTTCTATTACACCGCCATCATCGAAGACCAGGAATACTCCTCGATCCGCCCGCTGATCGACTGGCTGGACTACAACGGCTACACGGTCGTCACCAAGGCGACCAAGGAATTCATCGACGCCTCCGGGCGCCGCAAGGTGAAGGGCAACATGGACATCGAGCTCGCCGTCGACGCCATGGAGCTCGCCGAGCACATCGACCAGATGGTGCTGTTCTCGGGTGACGGCGACTTCCGCTCCCTGGTCGAGGCCGTCCAGCGCCGCGGCGTGCGGGTCACGGTGGTCTCCACCATCGCCAGCCAGCCGCCGATGATCGCCGACGAGCTGCGCCGCCAGGCCGACGTCTTCACCGACCTCGTCGAGCTGCAATCCAAGCTCGGCCGCGATCCGTCCGAGCGCCCCGCCCCGCGTGACCGCGGCGAGCGTGGTGAACGCCACCACGCCCCGCAATTCCTCCAGCGCGCGACCACGACGGCGCCGAGGGGCGATGACGACTTCGAGGAGTGAGGCGGCCCGGTCAAGCCGCCAGCCTCTCACAATCGTTCCCGACCGTGACTGCCCGCTCTGCCCGCGCCTGGTCGCCTTCCGCGAGGCGAACCGCGCGCGCGAGCCCTCGTGGCACAATGCGCCGGTTGCGCCCTTCGGCGACATCAAGGCCCGCCTCCTGATCGTGGGCCTCGCCCCGGGAATGCAGGGCGCCAACCGCACGGGGCGGCCGTTCACGGGCGATTATGCCGGCGACCTGCTCTATGCCACGCTGATCGAATACGGCTTTGCGAGGGGCACCTATCAGGCGCGTCCCGACGACGGCCTGAAACTCGTCGACTGCCGGATCGCCAATGCCGTGCATTGCGTGCCGCCGCAGAACAAGCCGCTGCCGATCGAGATCAACACCTGCCGCCAGTTTCTCGTGGCCAATCTGGCGACGATGCCGAAGCTGCGCGCGATCGTCGCGCTCGGGCGAATTGCGCACGACAGCGTGCTCAAGCCGCTGAATTTGAAGGCCTCGCAAGCCCCCTTCGGCCACGGCGCGGTGCATCAGGCCGGCGCGTTCAGGCTCTACGACAGCTATCACTGCTCCCGCTACAACACGAACACCGGCGTGCTGACGCCAGACATGTTCAGATCCGTGTTCGCGAAGGTGAAGGCGGATCTCGATTAGCTAGAGCATGATCCGGAAAAGTGCGTAGCGGTTTTCCGAAAAGATCATGCTCAAACAATAAGCTAAAGCGCGATGACGATTCATCCTAATCGCATCGCGCCTTATTGACGGGATTTGCCTTGAGCCAGGCCAGCACGTCGCCGGCGTTCCGGTCGGGCGGAAACACCGGATAGAACACGTGCGTGATCCTGGCGTCGTCGATAACAAGCGCGAGGCGCTTGATCAGCGTCAGGCCCGCGACCTCCATGGTCGGCAAGTTCAAGGCGCGCGTCAGCGCCAGCTTCTCGTCCGAAAGCACCGGGAACGGCAGATGCAGGCGCGACGCCATCTCGATCTGATAGTCGTTGCTCTGGGTCGAGAGGCCGAACACGTGCGCGGCGCCGGCGGCCTTCAGCTCGGCGTAGAGATCGCGAAAGGCGCAGGTCTGGGGCGTGCAGCCGCGCGCTCCGGGGATCATGTCCCAATCGTCGACCAGCGCGATCTTGCCGGGCTCGCCGGTGCGGGGATAGGCGAACACCACGGTGCGGCCGCGCAAAGCCGACAGGGTGACCGATGTGTCGTCGGTCGCGAGCAGGCCAATCGGCGGCAACGTCATGCCTTCGAGATGCGCGGCGGCGCCATCGTCGGAAGGCGCGGGAATCTGGCTCCAGTCGACCTCGAGCAGGTTCCGTTGATTCATCTCGTCATCCCCTCGCCCGCAGCAGCCGGCCCTTCTCCCGGCTCCAGTCGCGCTTCTTCTCGGACTCGCGCTTGTCGTGCAGCTTCTTGCCCTTCGCAACCGCCAGCTGCAGCTTGGCCCGGCCGCGCTCGTTGAAGTAAAGCTTGAGCGGGATCAGCGTCATGCCCTCGCGGTCGACCGCGCCGATCAGCTTGTTGATCTGGCGGCGGTGGAGCAGCAGCTTTCGCGGCCGCTTGGGCTCGTGGTTGAAGCGGTTGCCTTGCAGGTATTCGGGAATGGTGGCGTTGATCAGCCAGATCTCGCCGTTCTTCGAATCGGCATATGATTCCGCGATCGTGCTCTTGCCGTTGCGGATCGACTTGACCTCGGTGCCGGTCAGCGCAATGCCCGCCTCGATCGTGTCCTCGATGGCGTAGTTGAAACGCGCCTTGCGATTTTCCGCCATCACCTTGATCGGACGTTCGTTCTTATCGGCCATGACGGGCAAACCTGATCGAGATGCGCTCGGATTCTAACAGTTCGGATGAAGTGGACGCGTCACTTCTTGAGGAGATCGCGGATCTCCGTCAGCAGCTCGACCTCGGCCGACGGCTTTGGCGGAGCAGCGGGTGCCGCCTCCTCCTTGCGCTTCAGCGTATTCATGGCGCGGATTACCAGGAACAGCACGAAGGCGACGATGATGAAGTTGATCGTCAGCGTCAGGAAGCTGCCGTAAGCAAGGACGGCGCCTTGCTTTTTGGCATCCGCCAAGTTGGTTGCGGTGACCGCCTTCGACAAGGGGATGAAGTAGTTCGAGAAGTCGAGGCCACCGGTGACCGCGCCGATGATCGGCATGATGACGTCACCGACCAGCGAGGTGACGATGCCGCCGAAGGCCGCGCCGATGATGACGCCGACCGCGAGATCGACGACGTTGCCCTTCATGGCGAACTCGCGGAACTCCTTGAGCATCCGCGCGCCCTTTTCCTCCACGCTCATGAAAGGCTCCCCCGAACGGCTAATGCGTCAGTTGACCAGACCTGCGTGAACCATCGCGCTGCGCACGGCAACCCGCGTCGGCTCGGACACCGGAACCATCGGCAGCCGCAGCGTCTCGTCCAGCTTGCCGAGCAGCGACATCGCGTACTTGATCGGCGCCGGATTGCTCTCGATGAAGAGGTTGTTGTGCAGCGGCATCAGCTTGTCGTGGATCGCGAGCGCCGCCTTGGTGTCGCCCTTCTGCCAGGCGGCGTGGAACTCCGAGCACAGGCGCGGCGCGACGTTCGAGGTCACCGAGATGCAGCCATGGCCGCCATGGGCCATGTAGCCGATGATGGTGGCGTCCTCGCCCGAGAGCTGGTTGAAGTCCTCGCCCATCGCCGCGCGCTGCTGCGACACGCGGACCATGCTGGCGGTGGCGTCCTTGACCCCGGCGATGTTCTTCAGCTCCCACAGCCGCTTCATGGTGTCGACCGACATGTCGATCACCGAGCGCGGTGGGATGTTGTAGATGATGATCGGAATGCCGATCGCATCGTTGATCGCCTTGAAGTGCTGGTACATGCCTTCTTGCGTCGGCTTGTTGTAATAGGGCGTGACGATCAACACGGCGTCCGCGCCCGCCTTTTCGGCGTGCTGGGAGAGCTCGATCGCCTCCTTGGTCGAGTTGGAGCCGGCGCCGGCGATGACGGGCACGCGGCCCTTGGCTTCAGCGATGCACCATTCCACGACCTTCTTGTGCTCGTCATGACTGAGCGTCGGGCTCTCGCCGGTGGTGCCGACCGGAACGAGGCCGTTGGTGCCCTCGGAAATCTGCCAATTGACCAGGGAGCGAAACGCCGCCTCGTCGAGCGAGCCGTTCTTGAACGGGGTGACCAAGGCGGTGAACGACCCTCGGAATTTCGTCTTGGCTGCCATGGACTTCCTCCGTACGCGGCGATCTCTTGAGCAAGCCCCCTTCATATCGGGTCTATCCGGCCGGTAAAAGACCCGGGGTCGGTGCCAGGCTGGGTTTAGGCCGCGATTTTGCCGCGGTGCTGGTGCAAATCGGCCCGAGGTAAGCGGCTGTTGGTATTTTCTCCGCATATTCAAGCAAATTCAGCTAGGTCTTGAGCCACTTCACTGATTCGGGGCGACGAAACGCCGTGACCTCCTTTGCATCTGCCGCGTGGCGATCCCTGAGTATGGCATTGTGCCTGATGGCCGGGCTGTCGATGGACTGCGCCGCGTTCGCCAAGTCCAACGAGACGGCCGCGGAGACCAAGGATCCCGCCAAGCCAGCAGCCAAGGACGCCTCGAATGGCCCGGCCAAAGGATCGACCAAGGAAACGGCGAAGGATACAGCCAAGGGAACCGGCAAGGACGCCGCGAAGGCCGCAAAGGGTACGCTCGGCACCCCCGCCAAGGACGCCGCGAAGAAGCCGGATGCCGGCAAGAACGCCAGCAAGGAACCGGCGAAGGACAAGCCCAAAGACAAATCCAAGCCTGCGGCCACCGCTCCTGCTGCCACGACCCCTGCAGCTGCACCTAAGGCAGCGCCGACTGCGAGCGGCTCGCCGCCCAAGGCAGCCCCCGCCCCGGCCGTGACTGCCACCGTCAAACCGACTGCGCCGGCCCCGGCCAGACCGGCCGCAGCTCCCATACTGGCGCCTGCAACGCGCCAGCATGCAGCGCCGCGCAAGCCGGTCATCCCGGCCGCCGTGGCTGCGACGTCGTCGACGTCGCAGGCTGACAAGGACACCCTGGAGAGCGTCATCGAGCTCGTGCGCAAGCGCAAGGCCGGCGACGCCACCAATGCCGCGGCCGGCATCTCCGATCCGGTCGCGCGAAAGCTCGCCGAATGGATCATCCTGCGCAGCGAGGACAACGGCGCTACCGTGGAACGCTATCGCGCCTTCCTCTCAGCCAATCCGAGCTGGCCATCGCAGACCTTCCTGCGCCGGCGCCTCGAGGCCGCGATGTGGGACGACAGGCGCGACGAGTCGGTCGCGTGGTCGTGGTTCGAGAACGAATCGCCGATCTCCGCCAAGGGACGCTTCACGCTGGCCAGGGCGATGCTGGCGCGCGGCGACCGCGCCAATGCCGAGCGGCTGGTGCGCGACGCCTGGCGCGCCGATCCGATGTCGGAGGACACCGAGAACAACGCGCTCGACCAGTTCGGCGCCCTGCTCACGCCAGGCGACCAGAAAGCGCGGATGGACAACCTGCTCTACGGCAGCGAGAACGAGGCGGCGCTACGCGCCGCCAAGCGTCTCGGCGCCGGCTATGTCGCACTCGCCAAGGCCCGCATCGCCGCGGTCAAGAAAGCGCCGAACGCGCGGGCGCTGCTCGATGCCGTGCCGCGCGAGTTGCACGGCGATCCCGGCTTCATCTTCAGCAAGATCCAGCTGCTGCGCCGCGAGGAGAAGTTCACTGAAGCCGCCCAGCTGATGCTGTCCGCGCCGAAGGATCCGGGTCGCCTCCACAATCTCGATGAATGGTGGATCGAGCGGCGCCTCCTGGCCCGCAAGATGATCGACACCGAGGAATTCCGCAGCGCCTATCTGATCGCGCGCGACGCCGCCCTGCCCTCGCGCGACATCTACAAGACCGAGCAGGAGTTTACCGCCGGCTGGATCGCGCTGCGATTCCTCAACGATCCCGCGACCGCCGCCCAGCATTTCGCCCGCATCGGGGTCGGCAGCGTCAATCCCACCGCGCTGGCGCGTGCCGGCTATTGGCAGGGCCGCGCTGCCGAGGCGATGGGTCGCCAGCAGGAGGCACGCAATGCCTATGCGCGGGCGGCCGAGCAATCGACCAGCTATTACGGCCAGCTCGCGCGCGCAAAGCTCGGCCTGCCGCAGATCGAGCTCAACAGCCAGCCGCGCGGTCGCGGCGCCGAGCGGCTCGAGATCGTGCGCGCCGCGCAACTGCTCTACGAGCTGGACGAGCGCGAGTTCGCGATACCGCTGCTCGCCGACATGGGCGAGAACGGCGATCCCGAGGCGCTCGCGGGCCTCGGCGAGCTCACCCAGCGCTACAGCGACGCGCGCGGCATGCTGCTGCTCGGCAAGGCCGCGCTCAACCGCGGCCTCCCGTTCGACTTCTACGCCTACCCCGTCAACGGCATCCCTCAGTTCACGCCGATCGGCCCCGAGGTCGAACGCAGCATCATCTATGCGATTGCGCGGCAGGAGAGCGCGTTCAACCCGTCGGTGGTCTCGCCGGCGCAGGCCTACGGGCTGATGCAGGTGACGCCGGATGCCGCCCGCTACGTCTGCAAGCGCCACGGCGCAACCTACGACCTGGGGCGGCTGAAGAACGACTCCGTCTACAACGCCACGCTCGGCTCGGCCGAGCTCGGCGGACTGCTCGAGGATTATCGCGGCTCCTACATCATGACGTTCGCCGCCTACAATGCCGGCCGCGGCAGCGTGAAGAAGTGGGTCGAGCGTTACGGCGATCCGCGCGACCCCAAGGTCGACGCGGTCGACTGGGTCGAGCTGATTCCGTTCTCCGAGACGCGCAACTATGTGCAGCGGATCATGGAAAACCTTCAAGTCTACCGCGCCCGTTTCGGCGGCGGCACCCGCTTGCAGATCGAAGCCGATCTGCGCCGCGGCGCCGTCAGCGTGCAGTAACGGGCGTCGATGGCCCGTTAGAATCAGAGCCTGGTTGCTGGGCAGGGCTCGGCAGGATTCGTCGACGGCACCAGCGACCTGACGATAGAATTGCGCCAAGCGTTCCCACGCACCGGTTAGCTTATGCCTCACAAGGCTGGGAACGTGTCACGCTGCGCGTGGTCGGTGCGTTCCTGTTCGCAGCCGTGATCTCGTCGGGCCTCGCGACCGGCGGCTCCCCCCTTCGGCAAGAACCGCCATCCTGCCCAGCCACAGGTAACCGGCATCCAGAATCGCTATTGCCTGCAAGAACGGCGTTGGGAGAATCCTGGCAACTGCCAGTTGTCCAATTACAGCCAGTGCATGGCGACCGCGTCGGGCACAATCGATGCCTGCGGTCTCAACCCGACCTATGCCTTCAAGGAGTGGAAGGGCCTGAGATGGTAGTTTGATAGCACTTTGCCGACATTCCAGCTTGCGAGCCAACAAGGTCCGCACGTTAGGCGAAGCGCTACGCTCCAAAGAAAAACCCCGGCAGTTTCCTGCCGGGGTTCATGGATCAACCTAGGGTCGATCTTAGAAGTTGCGCTGAGCGCGCAGGAGCATCTGCAGGTTGCCCTGATCCTTCAGCTCGTAGGTCGCTGCGGGCTTGGCAACAGCCAGGTTGGCCGTGTTGGCGCCCGTGACAACGCCAGAGTGCTTCTGGTCGAGCCAGACGTAGCTCACGTCAGCCGTGAAGGCGAGACCCTTGACCGGAGTCCAGACCAAGTTGCCGCCGATAACCGCAAGGTTGAAGTCGGGGTTACAGGTCGAGCCAGCGGCGGGGGCCAGAGCAGCAGCGAAGTTGGCGCAGATCAGAGCCTTGCTTTGATCGCCGTAGCGGAGCGAAGCATAAGCACCGTAGATGCCCGACGCCCAGTTCGGGGACCAGTTGTGGGTATAACCACCGCGGAAGCCCCAGGTCTTGACGGTCTCGATACCGAGACCGGAACCGAACACGCCATCAGCGATACCGGCGAAGCCGATGCTCTGATAAGCGATGCCGCTGCCGCCGTAGATGAAGATGGTCTGCGGGAACAGGCTCTGGAAGTTGTACCGCGAAGCACCGTCGGTGTAGACCGCCTGCAAGTTGATCGAGTCACCCGCACCAGTCGGGATGTTCTTGATCGACAAGGCACCTTGCACCGCCCAGCCCCACTTGTCCGACGGATGACCCGTGAGCTCCGTCGTACCGTAATAAGCCGAGTGGAGTTCGTGCGCCGCCGCCGAGATCTGGAACAGACCCCAAGCCTGATCGACACGGACCTGACCGACGATGTCGGGCATGCGCGTGCCACCCCAATCGTTGACACCGTAGATGCCCTGGATGAAGGCAGCGCCCGCAGCTGCAGTCGTGGCGAAGCCACCCACTGCACCCGCAACGCCGGTCACGCTCGCGTTCCAAAGGTTCGACTGGCCGCCAGCAGCGGTCGTCATATCCTGCAACGCGACCGAACCCGTGATGCCCTGGCCGAAATCAGCCGTGTAGGCGACCTGGTTCACACCGGTGACGTTGTTGCTGCCGCCCGGAAGGAAGTCGGGACCGCCAGCCGGATAGCTCTGCCACGGTGCGTCGAAGATCGAAACGGTGCGGCCGAAGGTGAAACCAGCGAACTGGATGAACGCATGGTAGAGGCCGAGCGAAGCCGAACCGACCGAGAAGGCAGACGGGGCGCTGCCGGTCACCGAGGTGGCATCCCAGCTGAAAACCGTATCGGCGTAGGTGCGAACCACGCCATACTCGGTTGCCGTACGGGTATCGATGGTGAAGTCCAAACGAGCGCGGGTCTGGTAGTAGTTGTCCAGACGGTTGTTGGCGCCGCCGGGAGCACCCTGGCCAATGCCGTAGTCGCTGTTCGTGTTAAACAGCATGTCGGCACGCAGATAGCCGCCGAACTTGATGCAGGTGTCGGTGCCCGGGATGTAGTAGAATCCAGCACCGTACAGGGAGCAGATCTTCACGTACTCGACCGCCTTGGCCTTCACGGGGAGATCGGCTGCCTGAGCTCCGCCCACGGCGATCAGACCCGCCGCTGAGCCGAGCAAAAGGCTCTTAACCAACTTCATGTTAAACCTCCAAGTTGCTCTTCAGGGAAGGTCACTGACCGGACGGCCAATTCCCCAACCCCCTCTAAATCACCGCTTTCGGCGCCTTCGCGTCTTCGGACACACCCGCATGAACGCGAGGGACTTAAGCGAATGACCTAAACGGGACGACCTCGGGATGCCCCCCTCCGTCGCTCAGTCACAATTACCGAACGTCCTTGCACACACAACAAGAGAACGCTCCGAAACGGGCCGGTGCAGCGTGTTTTCCAACGGGTGTTGCACAAATAACACGCAGATGTGATCAAACCGCTCTCGTAACACATTGTTTACATTGATGTTTTCGAAGCGGTTCCAAATGCCATCAAAGTTCCGCACATGAGGCGCCGCGCGCGAGAGCTCGGCTTGAGCCAGCTTTGGGGCGCTCGAATCGTGGAATCAGAAGGAGACTCAATGGGCAGGCATCGACCGCCTCCCCGCCGCGCAATCTGACGCAGGCAGCCTGCAAATACCTCCGCCGTCCGGGGTTCGCCATCACTCTCTATATGGAAGTCACGCCGGCGGGATAATCGGGCCGGACACCTCGGCGAGCGAGGACGCAGAGATGCTAGTCCTTCTTTGCACCTTTGAATTTCCTCGAAAATTCAGCGCCACGCCCTGATCCGAGCGCAAACCCGTCTCGTTTCGCAAATCGCTGGGAATATTCGAGCGAAAACACGCGCTTCCAAATTGACCAGCCCGAGCAAATAGATGCATAAGGCTCGCACCGGAGAGGTGGCCGAGTGGCTGAAGGCAACGCTTTGCTAAAGCGTCATACGGTCTCAAGCTGTATCGAGGGTTCGAATCCCTCCCTCTCCGCCACCCCAGAATCCCGGAAGCAGAATCAAGGTCGCTGCGCGCGTCCAGCGGAAGGCGATGGGCGACGCCGGTACGAAAGTTCCGCACAAGGATGAGGGCGGCGAGCCCGCGCGATTCGCGCGCTCCTTATATATGTGAGCCCCCACCTAAATGCCGGATCGCCAGACCCGCCAATGCGAGGGCGCTATCAGCACGGCCTCATCGGCCCAAACATTGAACCAGATGCCGCCCTTACGCCGGCATGGAAAGGACCATGGCACAATACCTGTTTTGTGCAGACGCCCGAGTTCCAGGTCGCACTCGTCGGGAGCGATCTGAATCGGCAGCCATCGTCCATTCGTAGCCTGGTTGCTCATGACGTCGGATTCTAGGCGACGCCATGAAGAGGAAACTTGCTCCAGCGCAAGCGCGTCCGCCCGTGCGAATGAGCGCAGGCGGCGCGGCCGTTGTTCTCGCCGGCAAAGGTGACTAGAGTTTTTGCACCATTTCGCCCGAGCACAGACCCCCCTACGTCGGGTCGAGAACCCATCGCATGTCGCAACAAGGCCGCAACAAGGGAGCCTCGGCCCCCTCCTCACTCCATCCGTCAGCTATTCTGGACCAGGCCATTGCGGCGCACCGTTCGGGCAATCTGTCGGAAGCGGAACGGGCCTACACGACCATTCTGAAGGGAAGCAGAACGCATGCCGTCGCGCTCCATATGCTGGGGCTGTTGCACGCCCAGCGCGGCCATTTTGCGGACGCCGAGCCTTTGCTGAAGAAGGCTGCACGCGTCGACCCCGGCAATCCCGACGTTCTTTTCAACTATGCCAACGTGCTGCGCGCGCTGGACAAGCCGGACGATGCGCTCGTCTGGCTTGCGAAAGTAATCGCCCTGGCTCCAAACTTCGCGGACGCGCGTCTCAATCGCGGAGCGATCCTCATTGCACGGCAGCAGCTTCGCGACGCCATAGCCGAGTTTGATCGCGCCATTGCGATCGCACCGTCGAGCGCCGCGTTCGCCAACCGAGGCAGCGCGTTGCAGCAGCTTGGTCGACTCGAGGAAGCGCGTGACAGCTACGCCCGCGCCATCGAGCTTGCACCGGCCGACCCACAGAACCATTTCGCGTTGTCTGAGGTTCTTGGCCAGCTGGGGCGAGACGACGAAGCGATCGTGGCTCTGGAACGAACGGTCGCACTTGATAAGACGTTCCCGTTTGCGCTGAGCAACCTCGTTGCTTGCAAGCGGAAGCGCGCCGACTGGAGCAGCTTCGAACGTGAACAGGCCACCATAGAAGACGCTGCCGAGGCAGGCGTGCCGGTCGACCCCTTCACCTTCTTTCATGTCTCCTCATCGCCTGCACGCCAATTGACCTGCGCGAAGGCCTATGTCGCCAAGGTGACCCCCGACGGGGGTGCCGCCAGGCCCGGAACGCCGAGACCGGCGTCCCGGCTCCGGGTCGCGTACATGTCGGCCGATTTTCGCAGTCATGCCACCGCGTATTTGATGGCCGGAATCTTCGAGGCGCACGACCGCGAGCGCTTCGACGTCACCGCCATCTCCTACGGGCCCGACGACGACAGCCAGATGCGCAACCGCCTGAGGGCCGCATTCGAACGTTTTGAAGATGTCAGCGATCTTGCCGACGAGGACGTCGTCAAGCTGATCGGCCAGCTCGAGATCGAGGTTCTCGTCGATCTCGGCGGCTTCACCGCCGGTGCACGGCCGAAAATCATTGCGCGCCGGCCGGCTCCTATCCAGGTCAGCTATCTCGGCTTTCCCGGCACGATGGGCGCCCCCTATTTCGACTATCTCATGGCCGACCGGATCGTCATCCCCGAAGCAGAGCAGCCTTATTACGCCGAGAAGGTGATCTATCTTCCCAATAGCTACCAGGCGACCGACGCGAAGCGACCGCTCCCGTCAAATCCACCGAGCCGGAGCCAGCTCGGACTGGCGGACGATGCGCTCGTCTACTGCGCGTTCAACAGAAGCCCCAAGATCACGCCCCCGTTGTTCGGCGTCTGGATGCGGCTGCTCGACAAGACCCCCGGAAGCGTCCTTTGGCTGCTAGATGGTGACCCGGTCGCCACCGAGAATCTGAAGCGCGAAGCCGTTGCGCGGGGGATTGTCGCTGAGAGAATCGTGTTCGCTCCGCGCGTCCCTGCTGACGAGCATTTGGCGCGCCACCAGGTCGCCGATCTGTTCCTGGACACATTGCCCTACAACGCCCACACCGGGGCCAGCGACGCCCTCTGGGCTGGCTTGCCGGTCCTGACGTGCCTTGGGACCACTTTTGCCGGACGCGTTGCAGCCAGTCTCCTGAACGCCGTAGGCCTTCCCGAGCTGGTGACGCGATCGCTGGAGGAATATGAGGCTTTGGCACTTCGAATCGCGCACGATTCCGAACTTCGCGTCGCGCTCCGGAGCAAGCTGGCGGCGCGCCGGACCACTTGGCCGCTTTTCGATACTGTCCGCATGACGCGGGATATCGAAAAGGCATTCGACGAAATCTGGCGCAGGCATTGCGCGGGCGAAGCGCCGGCCTCGTTTGCCGTGCAAACCTCGACCTGAAGCCGCCTCGGCGCGGTGGCGCCGCCCGGTCAAGGTCCGGTTCCCAAGCGAAGTGACGCTCAGTGCGCGCAGACCCAGGCTCTCGCCTCACGCTGCGCGACGGAGATCTCGGCCTCCGACATCTGCCCGGCGATTTCCTGGCGCAGCGCCACGGCGTCCTTGCGGCCCTTCAGCGCGGCGAGATTGAACCATTTGTGCGCGGCGACGAGATCGACGATGCCGGAGCGGCCGCTCGCCCAATAGATCCCGCGCTCGAACAGCACGTCCGACAGCGCGCTCGCATCGACCGGCGTCGCCGTCTCCAGATCGAAAGTACCCTGAAACATCACGCATCCCCTTTGTTCTTATGCCGCCTCGTCCCCCGAGCGCGGCTCCCGTCCAACCTCTGATGTGCATGACCCGTCACGGGATCGTGCACTGTTCAACTCTTCCCCGTCGCCGTTTGCCGGCTTGTTGGAGGCGATGATGGCGGGCAAATTTGAATGGCAGTTTAAGCATCGCGATGAAGCAGACGTAAACGCGGGCGCGCGCCTCCTGCGCCGAGAATTAAAAAAGTCCCTGATTCGCAGGCACTTCTGTCATTCGTCAGATTCGGTTTACCCTGGGATTTCAGGACATCGATAACCATCGCGCGCAGTGGCGCAGGTCATGTGACTGCTTTTCTTGTCGTCATCCGCGCCCCCGGCTACGCCAAGGCTTCGCCTGGGTATGCGGTCTCTCGGGCCGTCCAAGTTCGGCGAAGGTGGCAGGCGGGTGACCCACTATTCCAGCGGCAATCGTTCCACGACAAGCCGCGCGTGCTGGATCGGCCCGTCGGAGCCGGGCGGCGACACCGCAAGGCGAAACGGTGCGCGATCACGCCACAGGACGCCTTGCCTCTCCAAGCCAAGCGATCAAGCCGGCACGACAGAAGCGCGCTCGGACGCGACGTGGTCAAATCAACGATGTGAGAGAGAGGAATGCCGGCAATGCCCCGGCTTCAAGGGAACGAGGGCGTCGGCGAACACGTCAGGACCAGATTCCACTTTGGCCCGAAGGCCTGTCGTGAAATTGCGGAGCCCGTTTGAGGAGAACCGCACCGAACGAAGAAAACTCGTTTCTTCTGCCGGACCGCGAAAGAGAACGGTCCGACCGTTGACCTGATGTCTCGCCGACACCCTCTATCGTCGACCAGAACCTCTAGGAGGCGCTGATGACGTGCCGGCTATCTGGAGCCGGCAACTTCAGAAGCGAAGTTACTTCTTCTTCTTCGCGACCTTGCGGGTCTTCTTCGCAGTCTTCTTCACTGCGCTCTTCGCCTTCTTCGCCTTCTTCGCTTTCTTGGCCATGTTGCCCTCCGATGTGTGAGATGGCTTTAATCGCTGCGTGCACTCGGGGATCGAATGCACTTCATCCCGAATACACCAACACGAAGAAAAAAACAGCTTCTCGCTTAAAGAAGTGTTGACGCAGCAAGGCGCCTGCGCTTGGCGGGCGCGACGCAGGCGCTTCGTACGACGTGCACTTGCGATCATGCAGAGCGCTCGCATCGCCGACGTTCGCGAACGATGCGATTGCACGAAAACACTATGCAGCAAGTATTTTTTCGCACGCGCGTATCGCGCGCGACCAACGCAGCGATGCGCATCGACAATCGTTCGGTCGCCTCGCAAAGGCGTTTCGCGGACTCTGAGTCGCGATTTTTGGCAACGAAAATATTTTCATGCTTAACGGCGCGGGCGCTCGCCGGAGCGCGTTCAAGCCGCCGTTTCGGGCGAATCGCGCGGCGGCGATTCGGCCGCCGCATCGCCGTCGATCAGGATGAAGTTTGCCGTCGAGGATGCGCGCGAGCGTCGCAGCGAGAACCAAAAGCGAGGTGACGAAACGCGTCCGTCACCTCGTTCGAATGCGTGAGGCTTAGACGCCGAGCTTGGACTTGAGCAGGTCGTTGACGCTCTGCGGGTTGGCCTTGCCGCCGGATGCCTTCATGACCTGGCCGACGAACCAGCCGAGCGATTGCGGCTTGTCCTTCACCTGCGCCGCCTTGTCGGGATTGGCCGCGATGATGTCGTCGACCACCTTTTCGATCGCTGAGAGATCCGTGACCTGCTTCATGCCACGGCTTTCGACCAGCGCGCGGGGATCGCCACCCTCCTGCCAGACGATTTCGAACAGATCCTTGGCGATCTTGCCCGAGATCGTACCCTCGCCGATCAGGTCGATGATCGCAGCCAGTTGCCCGGCATTGACGGGCGAGGCCGTAATATCCCGGCCTTCTTTGTTGAGACGGCCGAACAGCTCGTTGATCACCCAGTTCGCCGCCATCTTGCCGTCGCGGGCGCGGTTGGCGAGCTTGTCGAGCACCGTCTCGTAGAACAGCGCGCTCTCGCGCTCGGCGACCAGCACGCTCGCATCATAGGCCGAGAGGCCGAAATCGGCGACGAAGCGCGCCTTCTTCTGGTCCGGCAGCTCCGGCAGCTTCGCCTTCAGCGCGTCGACGAAGCCCTGGCTGAACTCCAGCGGCAACAGGTCGGGGTCGGGGAAGTAGCGATAGTCGTGCGCCTCCTCCTTCGACCGCATCGAGCGCGTCTCACCCTTGTTGGGATCGAACCGGCGCGTCTCCTGCTCGATCTCGCCCCCGTCCTCCAGGATCTCAATCTGGCGCCGCGCTTCATACTCGATCGCCTGGCCGATGAAGGCGATCGAGTTCATGTTCTTGATCTCGCAGCGGGTGCCGAGCGGCGCGCCGGGCTTGCGCACGGAGACGTTGACGTCGGCGCGCAGGGATCCCTTCTCCATGTCACCGTCGCAGGTGCCGAGGTAGCGCATGATCGAGCGCAGCTTGGTCACATAGGCCTTGGCCTGCTCGGCGTCGCGGATATCAGGCTTCGAGACGATCTCCATCAGCGCCACGCCAGAGCGGTTGAAATCGATGTAGGACAGTGACGGCGACCGGTCGTGCAGCATCTTGCCGGGATCCTGCTCCAGATGCAGCCGCTCGATACCGATGGTGGCCGTCTTGCCGCCGTCGAGATCGATGATCACCTCACCCTCGCCCACGATGGGCGATTTGTACTGGCTGATCTGGTAGCCCTGCGGCAGGTCCGGATAGAAATAGTTCTTGCGGTCGAACACCGAGCGCAGGTTGATCTGCGCGTTGAGGCCGAGCCCGGTCCGGACAGCCTGTCTGACGCATTCCTCGTTGATGACCGGCAGCATGCCCGGCATCGCGACGTCGACCAGCGAGACGTGGCTGTTCGGCTCGCCGCCGAAAGCGGTAGACGCGCCCGAGAACAGTTTGGCGTTCGAGGTCACCTGGGCATGGATCTCCATGCCGATGACCATCTCCCAGTCACCAGTTGAGCCCTTGAGAAGCTTGTGAGTGGCCGTGCTCATGTCCTGCTCCCGAGCAGCGTGGCAGCGATCCGCTCCCACTCCGCTTCCAATGAATCCTTTGCCGCCGGCTGGCCGGCCTGGCGGTACCAATAGCCGGCATTGCCGAGATCGCCTTCGACGCGGTGCAAATAGGCATGCACCCAGGCGGCCTCGCGGCTGCTCTCGTCCTGGACGATCTTGTGCGCGCGGTCCCAGTCGCCCTTCGCCGCCCACCACAGGCCGGCGAGCGGCGCGTTCAGGTCCGGCGCGGGCGCCGCGCCACTGATGCTCGCGATGAAATCGGCGACATTCACCACCACCTCGCGGGCGTGAAGCGGCCGGCGGCCTGCTCGATCACCTCGCCGAGCGAGAACAGCGTCTCCTCATCGAACGGACGGCCGATCAATTGCAGCCCGAGCGGCAGGCCCTGCAAGTCCTTGCCGGCGGGCACCGCGATGCCGGGCAGGCCCGCCATGTTCACGGTCACCGTGAAGATGTCGTTGAGATACATCTCGACCGGGTCGGCGCCGCCCTTCTCGCCGATGCCGAAGGCCGCCGACGGCGTCGCCGGGGTGAGGATGGCGTCGACGCCTTTGGCGAAGCAGTCCTCAAAATCCTTCTTGATCAGCGTGCGCACCTTCTGCGCGCGCAGGTAATAGGCATCGTAATAGCCGGCCGAGAGCACGTAAGTGCCGATCATGACGCGGCGGCGCACCTCGGCGCCAAATCCCTCCGCACGGGTGTTCTCGTAGAGCTCAATGATGTTCTTACCCTGCTCGCGCAGGCCGTAGCGCACGCCGTCATAGCGCGCCAGGTTGGACGAGGCCTCTGCCGGCGCCACGATGTAATAGGCCGGCAGCGCGTATTTGGTGTGCGGCAGCGACACCTCGACCAGCTCGGCACCGGCCGCCTTCAGCCACGCCGCGCCCTCACTCCACAGTTTCTCGATCTCCGCCGGCATGCCGTCGAGGCGATACTCCCGGGGGATGCCGATCTTCATGCCCTTCACGGACTTGCCGATCGCCGCCTCGTAGTCCGGCACGGGGATATCGACCGACGTCGTGTCCTTGGGATCGTGGCCGGCCATCGAGCGCAGCAGCATCGCGGCATCGCGTACGCTGCGCGCGATAGGGCCCGCCTGGTCGAGCGAGGAGGCAAAGGCGACGATGCCCCAACGCGAGCAGCGGCCATAGGTCGGCTTGATGCCGACGGTCGCGGTGAACGCGGCCGGCTGGCGGATCGAGCCGCCGGTATCAGTCGCGGTCGCGCCCATGCAGAGCAGCGCCGCCACGGCCGAGGCCGAGCCGCCGGACGAGCCGCCCGGCACCAGCGTGGTGTTGCTGCCCTCGCGCCGCCAGGGATTGCCGACGGGGCCGAAGCACGAGGTCTCGTTCGCCGAGCCCATCGCGAACTCGTCATTGTTGAGCTTGCCGAGCATCACCGCGCCGTCGCGCCAGAGCTGCGAGGTGACGGTGGACTCGTAGGTCGGCACGAAATTGCCGAGGATCTTCGAGCACGCCGTGGTGCGCACGCCCTTGGTCGCGAACAGGTCCTTGATGCCGAGCGGGATGCCGGCGAGCGGGCCCGCATCGCCCTTGGCGATCTTGCTGTCCGCCTCGCGCGCCATGGCGCGCGCCTGATCCGGCGTCTCCATCACGAAGGCGTTGAGCACGCGCGCTTTCTCGATCGCGGAAAGATGCGCATCGGTCAGCTCGAGCGACGTGAAAGTTTTTGCCGCGAGACCCTTGCGGGCCTCGGCGAGCGTCAGCGATATCAAATCGGTCATTTATTGATCGGGCTGCAGAAGAACGGAGACAGGGTCTTGTCGTCGGCCGGGTCGTCCTTTTTGGCGGCGGCTTTCGCGGCCGCCTCGATCTCGTCGAGCACGGCATTGACGGCGACGTTGGGATCGGCAGCCTTGCCCTGCCGTTCCATCTTGTCGAGATAATTCATGTAGGCCTGATAGGCCTTCTCATCGTCGCAAAGCAGGCACATCGGATCTAACCTGTTTATTCAACGACCTTCGGCACCAGGAAGAAGTGACCTTCGGTCGCGGGCGCGTTGGCAACGATATCGTCGGCGATCCCGCCGTCGTCGACCACGTCCTGCCGCTTCTTCATCTGCATCGGGGTGACCGAGGTCATCGGCTCCACGCCCTCGACATTGACCTCCGAGAGCTGCTCGACGAAAGCGAGCATGGCGTTGAGCTCGCCCTGCAGATGCGGAACCTCGCCCTCGGAAACCGCAATGCGCGCCAGATGCGCGATGCGGCGGACGGTAGCGGCGTCGACGGACATTATATAAGGCCTCTTACGGCAAAACCTATGTGCCGTATAGCAGAGGCCGGTTTTGCGCCGCAACCGGCGCTTCCCCCTATCCGGCGAGGGCCTTCATGCGCCCCAGCGCCGATTTGGCGAGATCCCGGGTCAATTCGGCGGCGGGAAGCTCGCGGCCCAGCGCAACGGCCTGCCCTGCCCAGAGATTGGTGAAATCCACCCTGCCCTGCTTTTCGGCAGCCGCTTTCAGCGGCCCCAGCGCCGTCGCGCCGTGGGGAAACGGCGGCGCATCCGGCGAGATCGGACCGGCCTCGCGCATCAGCCGGTTCTGCACCCCGCGCGCAGGCCGGCCGGTCATGACATTGGTGATGACGGTGGAATCGTCCCGCGCCTCGGCAAGCGCCTTGCGGCCGCCCGCGCTGAGCTTGGATTCCGGGCAGCGCAGATAGGCGCTGCCGATCTGCACGCCGGCGGCACCGAGCGCGAAGGCTGCGGCAATGCCGCGTCCGTCGGCGATGCCGCCCGCCGCGATCACCGGCACCTTCACGGCATCGACGACCTGCGGCACCAGCGCGAAGGTGCCGGGCTGCTCGGCGATCTTGTCGGTCAGGAACATGCCGCGATGGCCGCCCGCCTCGGCACCTTGCGCGATCACGGCATCGACGCCGTGTTCTTCCAGCCAGACCGCCTCCTTCACCGTCGTCGCGGACGAGATGACGAGGCAACCCGCCGCCTTGACGCGCCGCAGCAGCGCTTGCTCCGGCAGGCCGAAATGGAAGCTGACGACCTCCGGCTTCAGCTCCTCGACCACTTCGCAGAACGCTGCATCGAACGGCGCGCGGTTCGCAGCCGCGATCGGCGCGGAGGGATCGAGACTGTGCTCGGAATAGTACCCCGCGAGCCGCTGCTTCCACCGCGCCTCGGCTTCGCGCGTCAACTCGACCGGCGTGTGGCAGAAGAAGTTCATGTTGACCGGCGCCTTGACGCGCTGGCGGATGAGACCAACCTGCTCGCGCGCCTTCTCCGGCGAGATCATCGCACACGGCAGCGACCCCAGCGCCCCGCCCTGCGCAGCCGCAATCACCAGCTCCGCATCCATCACGCCAGCCATCGGCGCCAGCACGATCGGGAATTCGGTCTTGAAAAGATCGATCAGTCGACGGTCAGGCCACATGGTTGTTCTCTCGTTCTTTCTCTTTCTTACCCTCCCCTGGAGGGTAGGAAGTCTACGCCGCTGCCACCGCCGAGTTTCTCCGCCCGGCGATCAACTGCTCCGCCTCCGCCGCAATCCGCTCGACGATCTCCGCCGCCGGTGGGATATCATGAATCAACCCAACCGCCTCGCCGGCGATCACGGCCGCGACATCGAAATTGCCCGCCGCCCTTGCTGCCGCATACTCGGAAGCGACTGCGGCAACATTCTGCATCAGCTCGACCTCGCGGCCGATCCAGCGCTTGGCATGATCGTTGACCAGGCACCGCCCGGTAAACGGCGCCGGCCAGACATTGTTGCGGGAGAGATCGAAGAGGATGCCGCGCACGGTCGAACCGGAGTTCGCCGCGCAGATGCGGCGCTTGGCCTCCTCCGCACCGTCGGCCTCCTGGCTGGCATAGAAGCGCGTGCCGAGCAGCACGCCGCTCGCGCCCATCATCATCATGGCCGCTAGGCCGCGCCCATCCGCGATGCCGCCAGCCGCCACCACTGGAACGTGCCCCGCGACGAGATCGACGATGGCGGGCACGAGATCGACAGTGGTGCGCGAAGCGCCATGACCGCCCGCCTCCGTGCCTTGCGCAATCAGGATGTCAGCACCGGCATCGAGCGCCTGCCGCGCCATCGCTTCGTCCTGCACCTGGCAAATCAGGCGCGCGCCGGCGGACTTGATCTTGGGCGCGAACGGCGCCGGATCGCCGAACGACAACATGATCGCAACTGGTTTTGCAGCGAGCGCGACATCGAGAAGCTCGGGCCGCTTCGCGAGGCTCCAGGTGATGAAGCCGATCCCGAACGGTGCACTGAGGTCGGCGAGCTTCGCCGTCTCCTGCTCCAGCCAGATCCGTTCGCCATAGCCGCCGCCAAGAATGCCGAACCCGCCGGCGCGGCTCACCGCCGCGACCAGGCGGCTGCCGGCAATGACATCCATCGGCGCCAGCAGGATCGGATGCTCGATCCCCAGCAGCGTGGTCAGCGACGTCGTCATCGGCATACGGCTCCTCCCCGATCTGGACAGCGAGACTAGGCGCGACTAGCATTCTCGAAAATTGAATTGTTGCGAACGCTGCCATCTCAAAAGCGAAACGACACCATGGAACTCAGCGATATCAAGACCTTCGCCGCCGTCGCCCGCACCGGCGGCATCACCCGCGCCGCCGAAGAGCTCAACACCGTGCAGTCGAACGTCACCCAGCGCGTGAAGGCGCTGGAGGCGGAGATCGGCACGCCGCTGTTCGAGCGGCACTCGCGCGGCATGACGCTGACCGGCGCCGGCAAGCGCCTCCTCCCCTATGCGCAAAAGATGGCAGCGCTGTCGCGCGAAGCCTTGCTCGCCGCGCGCGACGATGGCGAGCCGAAAGGACCGCTCGCGATCGGATCGATGGAGACCACGGCAGCCGTGCGATTGCCGCCGCTGCTCGCCGATTTCCACCGCCGCTTCCCGGCCGTGCGCCTTTCGTTGCGCACCGCGCCGACCGCCGACCTCGTCGCCCTCGTGCTCGACGGCACGCTCGACGGCGCCTTCGTCGCTGGACCCATCACGCATGACGACCTCACCGCGACGAGCGCGTTCCGCGAAGAGCTGGTGCTGGTCAGCGCGCGCCGCTGGGCCTCGCTCGCCGAGCTGCGCGCCGGCACGCCGGAGTCGGGTCCGACCGCGCTGGTGTTCCGCACCGGCTGCACCTATCGCCAGCGGCTCGAACAGATCTTCGTCGAATTCGGCTGGCCATCGGCGGCGCGCTTCGAGCTCGGCACGCTCGACGGCATGATCGGCTGCGTCGCCGCCGACATGGGCGTGACGCTGCTGCCGCGCGCCGTCGTGGAACGCAGCGCGATGAACGGCGCCGTCGCCGTCCACACGCTGAGCCCGTCACATGCACGTGTCGAGACACTCTTCATCCAGCGCCGCGCCGGACATCAATACAGCGCGCTGAGCGGTTTTGCCGATTGCCTGAAGAAGGACGAGGACGTCATCGCGGCATGACGGAGCGCCAACGTTCCACGCCACGAAATTCGTCACAAATCCATCGCGTTTGAATCGATCCGCGCTGCGTGCTGCCATCGCAGCGCAGCACTTCGAAAAGCTTTGAAGCCCGCGCTTCTTCTACGTTAGGATGAGTGACTGGCCAGCGCGAAACCATAAACGAAGCCAAACACCGGCAGAAAACATCGGGAGGACTATTGATGCGCAATACGCTCGTGTTGTGCTGCGTCGCTGCGTTGTCGGCGATTTCAGGAACTGCAAGCGCACAGGACTGGACCAAATCGAAATGGGGGCCGAACGACGAGATCGGCGCCGCCAACTACATGACGCCCGAGCTCGTTGTGAAGGCGGCATCGCTGGTGAAGACCGGCAAGACCTACGCCCTCGGCATCCCCGTCACGCCGCAGACGCCCGCCTACCCGCCGCGCACCTTCAAGCTCACCATCGTGCAGCCCGGACAGGCCGGCACCCCGGGTCTCGGTCCGAACAAGGCCACTTACAACGATGACATCCTCGACAGCTGGGTCGGCATCGGCAGTCAGCTCGACGGGCTCGGCCATCTCGGCGTCGAGCACGTCTACTACAACGGCAACAAGCTGGCCGATTTCGCCGATCCCAATGGCTTGAAGAAGCTCGGCATCGAGAAGGTGCCGCCGATGGTCGCCCGCGGCGTGCTGCTCGACATGGCCGCCTATTTCAAGACCGACGTGGTGAAGGAAGGCACCGCCTTCAACGTCAAGGAGATCGAGGAAGCCGCCAAGCAGCAGAACGTCGAGATCCGCCAGGGCGATGTCGTCATCTTCCATACCGGCTGGCTCAGCCTGATCGGCAAGGACGACAAACGCTACTCGGCCGGCGAGCCCGGCCTCGGCGTCGAAGGCGCGAAGTACCTCGCCGGCAAGGGCGTCGTCGCGGTCGGCGCCGACACCTGGGGGCTCGAGGTGTTGCCGTTCGAAGGCAAGACCGTGTTCGAGGTGCATCAGATCCTGCTCGCGATGAACGGGACCTACATCCTCGAGAACATGGATACCGCCGCGCTCGCGCGCGACAAGGGCTATGAATTCCTGTTCGTGCTGGGCCAGCCGCGCTGGACCGGCGCCGTTCAGGCCATGATCAACCCGATCGCGATCCGCTGAGCTGAAAACCGGGCGAGGAGCCGCTTGCCGCGCGGCAGGCCCCTCGCCCACCCCTCCGTCACCGCGGCCTCACCTGCCACCGCCGCAATGCGACGATGGCCCAGATCGCCTCGACCAGGCCGAACGGCCAGGCGCCTTGCAGGAAGCCATAGGCCGACCCCAGCGCGCAGGACGCCGCGAACAGCAGCACGAACCAGTGGCTGCGATCCTCCAGGGCATAGCAGACCAGCATCGCCGTCACGGCAAACAGGCCGAATAGTGTCAGTGCATCCATGGTTATCAGTTCACCCCGCAGCGCGACGCATGATATGCGCTAAAGCCATGCCGGCTCCTATCCTGCCTCTCATCGATGCTGCAACCCACTGGCCCGCGCGCGGCGCGCTGGTCGGCCTCGATTTGGGCACGAAGACCATCGGCGTTGCGGTGTCCGACCCGGACCGGCGGCTGGCGACCGGAGTCGAGACGATCCAGCGCAAGCAGTTCAAGCAGGATGCCGCCAGGCTGCTGGCCATCGCCACCGAGCGCAAGGTGGTCGGCTTCGTGCTGGGCCTGCCCATCAACATGGACGGCAGCGAAGGGCCGCGCGCGCAATCGACCCGCGCCTTCGCGCGCAATCTGGCCGGATTGACCGCGCTGCCCATCGGTCTCTGGGACGAACGTCTTTCGACCGCGGCGGTCGAGCGCGAGCTGATCGGCATGGACGTCAGCCGCGCCAAGCGGGCCGAGGTGATCGACGAGCACGCCGCGATCTTCATCCTGCAAGGCGCACTCGATCGCCTTGCCAATCTACGCACGAGCCCGGGACCGGACTGATCCATGGCCGTCGTCATCGCGGCGCTACTGCCGGTCTTCATCCTGATCGTGCTCGGCATCGTGCTGAAGCGCAGCCTGATGCGGCTCGACACGCAATGGCACGGGTTGGAGCAGCTGACCTATTTCGTGTTGTTTCCGATGCTGCTGATCCAGACCCTGGTAAAAGCCGACCTCTCCAAGGTGCCGGTCGCCGGCGTCGGCGGCGCGCTGCTGCTGTCGGCACTGGCGATGTCGCTGTTGTGCCTCGCGCTGCGCCCCGCCCTGTCGCGGCTCGGCATCGACGGCCCCGCCTTCACCTCGATCTTCCAGGGGGCGACGCGCTGGCAGACCTTCGTTGCGCTGTCGATCGCCGCCAATCTGTTTGGCGATGTCGGGCTGGCGCTCGCCTCCGTTGCGATGGTGGCCATCATCCCGCTCGTCAACGTGTTCAGCGTGTCGGTGCTCGCTCGTTACGCATCGCCGGAAAAGCAATCCGGCCGCGCCATCTTCATGACATTGGTGCGCAATCCCTTGATCTGGGCCTGCGTCATCGGCCTTACTGTCAATGTCACCCATCTGCCGCTGCCAAGGCTCTGGCACGAGGTTGCAGACGCGCTCGGCAGTTCCTCCCTCGCCATCGGCCTGCTCGTCACAGGCGCGGGACTGCATCTCGAAGGGCTCTTCCGTCCAAGCCTCGGCGCAGCCGTCGGTGTTGTTTTCAAGCTCTTGCTGATGCCCGCGCTCGCGATGGGTCTCGGTCTCTGGTTCGGGCTTTCCGGCAACAGCCTGGCGATCGTGGCGATCTGCTCGGCTGTGCCGACATCGTCCAGCGCCTATGTCCTCGCCCGCCAGATGGGCGGCGACGCCCCCCTGCTCGCGCAGATCATCACGCTGCAGACGATCTTTGCAGCCATTACGATGCCGATCGCGATCGGGTTGGCGGCCTAGCACTCGTCAATTCGAGCGCACCTCTCTCACCTCGTCATGCGAGGAGCTCTTGCGACGAAGCAATCCAGACTGCCGCGGCGGAGAGATTATGGATTGCTTCGCTGCGCTCGCAATGACGAAGTTGCGGCCTAGCTCCCCAGCCACATCGTCAGCACCACCGCGGTGAGATTGTTCAGCGCATGCAGCACGATCGTGAGCCACAGCGAGCCGGAGCGGTAGCGCATGTAGCCGAACCACAGGCCGATGGCAAAAACTTCGGCGAGGAAGTACATGTCGTACTGCAGATGGACGATTGTCCACACCAGCGACGACATCAGGATCGCGCCGGGTGCGCGCAGGAAGCTCGCCGACCAGCCACGATAGAGGAAGCCTCGCGCCAGAACCTCTTCCGACATCGGCGCCGCCACCGCGAATGCGGCCAGCAGCAGCAGCGCGGCGCCCTTGTCGCGGCCCGTTTTCAACAGATCGGTCATGAAGCCCGGCGTCGCCTCGCGGCCGAGGGCGCGCGACATCGTCTCCCAGAGCAGCACGATCAGGATGAGGCCGACGGCGCCGAACAGCAGCTGCTTCCAGGACGGCCAATGCAGCGCGAGATAATCGATGAACGAAGCTTTCTTGATGCGAATGGCGAGCCAGACGGCGGCCAGTGTCGCCGGCAAGCCCATGATGACCGAGAGCGCAAGCGTCTGGGGCTCGCGGCCGACGACCTGCAGCGAAGCGAGGTCCATGGGTAGACCACGCTGCGCCGCCAGCAGAAGGACGGCGCCGATCTGCCCGACGAACATCGCAACGAAGATGAAGAGGCCCCACAGCGCCGTGCCCCAAAACTTCCAGACACGCGGTGTCGCTGGCGTCGCGGTCAACGGCGGATGATCGGGATTGAGGGAGTGCATCGGGAGGCTTTCGTTTTGGAGGCTCACGGCAGCGCCCGCTCCAGCAGCGCGCGCACGGCGGCGCTGTCGAGCTCGACCGCGCCGTACATGCTGGCATGGTTCGTCGCGAGGCGGGTCGCGGCAAACAATTCGGCCTGGCGCGGCGACACGCCATTGAGCGCGGCCGTCGCGGCCAGCAATGCCAGCTTCTCGACCGCAAGCCGCGCGACGCGCTCGCCGTCGGCGCGCCGAAACGTCTTGCCGATGAAGCTGGCCGCCTCGCCCGCCCCCGGCAGCCCCTTGGTCTCGGCCGCCAGCGTTTGCAGCACCGCCGTCGCCGCCTCGCCCTCGCGCGAGAGCGCGCGGAGCACGTCGAGGCACATCACGTTGCCCGAGCCCTCCCAGATCGCGTTGACCGGCGACTCCCGATAGTGGCGCGCCAGAATGCCGTCCTCGACATAACCGTTGCCGCCGAGGCACTCCATCGCCTCAAACAGGAACGGCGGCGCGCTCTTGCAGGTCCAGTATTTGATCGCGGGCGTGAGCAGTCGCATATAAGTCGCCTCCGCCGCATCGTGCGGCGTGCGGTCGAAGGCACGGCAGAGCCGCATCACCAGCGCCGTGCTCGCCTCCACATGCAGCGCCATATCCGACAGCACGGCCTGCATCAGGGGCTGATCGGCCAGATGCTTCTGGAACACGCTGCGATGCCGGGCGTGGTGCAGTGCATGCGCAAGCCCCGAGCGCATCAGGCCGACGGAGGCGATCGCGCAATCCTGCCGCGTCAGCTGCACCATCTGGATGATGGTGCGGATGCCCTTGCCTTCCTCGCCGACCCTTTCGGCATAGGCGCCTGTGAATTCGACCTCGGACGAGGCATTGGAGCGGTTGCCGAGCTTGTCCTTCAGCCGCTGGAACTGGACGGCGTTGACCGATCCATCCGGCGCGAAGCGCGGCATGAAGAAACAGGTCAGCCCGCCGTCGGCCTGTGCCAGCACCAGGAACGCATCGCACATCGGCGCCGACATGAACCATTTGTGGCCGGTGATGCGATAGCCGTCCCCGTCGCGCACCGCACGCGTCATGTTGGCGCGCACGTCGGTGCCGCCCTGCTTCTCGGTCATGCCCATGCCGAGCGTCATGCCGCGTTTCTGCCACCACGGCGCAAAGCTCGGATCGTAGCTCTTGGTCGACAGCACCGGCATCACCCGCGCGAGCAAGTCGGGCTGCAGCGCCAGGGCACCGACGGAGGCGCGCGTCATCGTGATCGGGCAGAGATGGCCGGTCTCGACTTGCGCAGCCATGTAGAACTTTGCAGCGCGAATGACCTCAGCGCCATCGCCGGCCGGCTTGCCATCCGCGGTCCAGGTAGAATTGTGCACGCCGGCATGCGCACTGTGCGCCATCAGCTCGTGATAGGCGGGATGAAACTCGACCTGGTCGCGGCGATTGCCCTTGGCATCGAAGCTGCGCAGCTTCGGCGTGTTCTCGTTCGCAAGGCGCCCGCGATCGGCCATTGCCGCCGAGCCCCAATGCCGGCCGAACTCCGACAGTTCCCGCTCGGCCGCTGCGCCGCCATTGGCCCTGACCGCCTCGACCAGCGGCCGGTCCACGGCGAAAAGATCGACGTCCTCGAACGGCGGCGACTGGTTGAAGACCTCGTGGGTCGCAAATGTGGGCTGGGTCATTTTGCGTCCTCGGCGCGGAATCAGTTCCGTCGCGGCTGGATCGGGAAATCATAGGCCGCCCCGCCTGCCCCCGGCAGCGAAAAATGCCACCACTCCTTCGAATAGTTCACAAAGCCTTGCCTGGCCATCACAGCCACCAGCCGCTTGCGCCAGGCGCGCTGCTCCGGAGTGATCGATGGTGCCGCAGTGTGCCCCTTCGGGTCGGTACAGTCGTAGCCTGTGCCCATGTCGACGCTGCCCTCGGGCGCCCGCGCCTCGACCGGCGCCGTGCAATCCGCATAGGTCTTGGCTGGATCATATTTGGCAGAATTGTCCGCCCTGAGATCGACCAGCGTGAGATCGAGTGCCGCACCGGTCGAATGCTGCGAGCGGCTCGCAATGTAGCCGAGGCGGAACAGCTCGGTCTTGGGGATCTTCGGATTGTAGCGCCGCTCCGACGCCGTCTCGCGGCCGTTCTGCGACCACCTGACCATGTCGAGCGAGGCCCGCGCCGGCCGGTAGCAGTCGAACATCTTGAGCGAGAGATTTTGCGCTGCCAGCTCCTGCTGCACCGCTTTCAGCCGTAGCCCCACCTCGCGCTTCACCACGCACTCGCCGGCATCGTAGCCGGCGAGCGGACGGCCGACGAAATTGTTCGACGTGGCGTAACGGATGTCCTGGATGATGCTGGGATCGATGTCGCGCAGATAGACGAAGTCGCCGGGCAAGGTCTGCGCCCGCACGGGGGCGAGGAACGACAGCGCAAGCAGCACGACAAGCGCGGCGCGCGCCGCGGTTCCGGTCCTCGCGGTCATTGCATCGGATCCGAGTTGACCAGAAGCTTCGTGATCGCGGTGTCCGTATATTTGTTGCCGGCCCAGACATCGTCGATGACGAACTGCATCCAATGGGCCGACACCGGCGGCCGCAATGTCAGCAATTGCGCCGACAGCTTGTCGTCGAGAATGAAGGTCTGCGACTGGCCGCCCGAGAACAGCACGCGGATCTGGCGGACCCTGTTGTTCTTGGCGAAGATGTCGGGACTTTTCTGGTAGCCGTTCTGCACGTGGATCGACTTGACCCGCCGCACGGTTTCGAACTCGATGGTGATCCACTCGCCGATGCCGTTGCCGGATGCGCCCTCGACCCAGGCCGTCCCCGTCGAGGCGTCGAACAAATTCGCTGCGCCGTACGAATTGCCGAATTGCGGCTTCAGCATTGAGCTGACGCAATAGGTCTCGAAGCCGCTGCGGGCGCAGCTTTCGCCTGCCGCGGAGGGACGCGGCGGACGCATGGTGGCGCGCTCCGCGACAGCAGGCCTTGCCGGCGGCTTCACCAGCATGCCCGCCACTTTCGGCGCCCCGTTCGACGATTCCGCATTCCAGAGAAAGATACGCCCGCCGAGCGTCTGGTCGTAATAGGCGGGCGTCTGCTCGTGCGGTGCTGCTTGTCCTCCGGCATCCGTCGCCGTCAGCGCCAGCGCCGCCACGCGCTCGCGCACCTCGACCGCTAGGTCGCCGAGATGCAGCTCGGGCCGCTTAAGCTGCTCGACGAATATCCGCGTGAACACCGAATTGTGCGCCGTATCGTTGCTGCCGAGCTGGTCGAGCGCGGTCTGGCCGATGCCTGCGGAATAGAGCGAGAAGATCCCGCGCGCGGGCCGCGCGTCAGCAAGCCCCCGCGTGTTCCCGATCGAACGTCCCGCGGCGCGCGGAAACGGATTGTCACGGCAGGCATCGATGACAACGAAGGCGACCCGCACTGCCTTGGCCTGAAGCTCCGCAATCACGTCGGGCTCGGCGATCGAGGCCCCGCGCACCCGCGCCTCGGCGCCCTCGTTCACGGTGGGAACGTCGCTCGGCACGAGGTAGTTCACGCCTGAGATCGCAACGCCGTGTCCGGCATAGAACACGGCGGCGGTATCGCCCGGCTCGAGCCGCGAGGTGAAATCAGCGAGCCGGTCGATCATGCCCTGGCGACCGAGATTGGTCCCGAGCACGATGTCGAACCCGAGCGACCTCAGCGCGTCGGCCACGGTCGTTGCGTCATTGGCGGCCTTCTTCAATTGCCGGTCGGCCGGCAGGTTCGGATAGAGATCGTTGCCGATCACGAGTGCGACGCGTTTTTCGGCCCAAGCCGGTGTTGCAAGGCCAGCCATGCACGCGGTCGCGAGCGCAGCAACATTGCGCGCCAGTCGATTAAAATACCGCGTGCCCGTCATGATCCAGCCCGTGACGCAACGAATGTTGCGAGTCTAGCGCAAAGCGGCTGCCTCGAACACAGGCCGGCGGCGCCCGCCTCCGCCGCAAAGCGCCGTGGATAAGTCCGGCGACGGGATTTGAAGCTTGCTCCCCCCGCCGTCCGCCCCTATAGCTCTGCTTTTAATGACATCGAAATCGACCTTCGTCCTCGGCCACCGGCATTTGCTGGGCATCGAGGGCCTTTCCGCGGCCGACATCAGCGGCCTCCTCGACCTGTCCGAAGAATATGTCGAGCTCAACCGCCAGGTTGACAAGAAGCGCACCGTCCTGCGCGGACGGACGCAGGTGAACCTGTTCTTCGAGGCCTCCACCCGGACCCAATCCTCGTTCGAGCTCGCGGGCAAGCGGCTGGGCGCCGACGTCATGAACATGTCGGTGGCGTCCTCGTCGATCAAGAAGGGCGAGACACTGATCGACACCGCGATGACGCTCAATGCGATGCACCCGGACATCCTGGTGATGCGCCATCACGCCTCCGGCGCGGTGGAACTGCTGGCCCGCAAGGTCGACGGTTCCGTGATCAATGCCGGCGACGGCGCGCACGAGCATCCGACCCAGGCACTGCTCGACGCACTCACCATCCGCCGGAACAAGGGTCGGATCGAGGGGCTCGTGGTCGCGATCTGCGGCGACGTGCTGCATTCGCGAGTCGCCCGCTCCAACATCATCCTGCTCAACACCATGGGCGCCCGCGTCCGCGTCGTCGGGCCCTCCACGCTGCTGCCGCCGGGCATCGAGCGGATGGGCGTCGAGGTCGCGCGCGACATGCGCGAGGGTCTCAACGGCGCCGACATCGTCATGATGCTGCGGCTGCAGCGCGAGCGCATGAACGGCTCCTTCGTGCCGTCGTCGAGCGAATACTTCCATTATTTCGGGCTCGACCAGAAGAAGCTGGCTTACGCCAAGCCGGACGCGCTCGTGATGCATCCCGGCCCCATGAACCGCGGCGTCGAAATCGACACCGCGGTCGCCGACGGTGCGCAATCCCTGATCCGCGAGCAGGTGGAGATGGGCGTCGCCGTGCGCATGGCGGTGCTGGAAGCGCTCGCCCGTAACCTGCCGAACGCGTGATGCCGATGCTGACCGATCGCCGCCCCATCCTGCTGGCCAACGCCCGCGTCGTCGATCCCTCCAGGGATTTCGACGGGATCGGCGACGTCCTGATCGCCGACGGCAGCATCCGCGAGACCCGCCGCGGCATCGGCGCGGCCGGCGTCCCCGAGGGCACCGACATCGTCAATTGCGCCGGCAAGATCGTCGCACCCGGCCTGATCGACATGCGCGCCTTCGTCGGCGAGCCCGGCTTCAGCCATCGCGAGACCTTTGCCACCGCGAGCCAGGCGGCCGCGACCGGCGGCATCACCACCATCATCTGCCAGCCCGACACCTCGCCGGTGATCGACAATTCGGCGACGGTCGATTTCGTGATGCGCCGCGCCCGCGACACCGCGATCGTCAACATCCAGCCGATGGCCGCCCTCACCAAGGGCATGCACGGCCAGGAGATGACCGAGTTCGGCCTGCTCAAGGCCGCTGGCGCCGTCGCCTTCAGCGATGGCGCCAAAAGCGTGACCAATGCGCAGGTGATGCGCCGCGCGCTGACCTATGCGCGCGATTTCGACGCGCTGATCGTGCATTACACCGAAGATCCCGATCTCGTCGGCGAAGGCGTGATGAACGAGGGCGAGTTCGCCTCGCGGCTCGGCCTGGTGGGCATCCCGAATGCCGCCGAAGCCGTGATGCTGGAGCGCGATCTGCGCCTCGTCGCCCTCACCGGCGGCCGCTACCACGCGGCGTCGCTGACCTGCATCGATTCCCTCGACATCCTCCAGCGCGCCCGCGATGCCGGGCTCGCCGTCAGCGCCTCGGTCTCGATCAATCATCTGGCGCTGAACGAGAACGACATCGGTCCTTACCGTTCGTTCCTGAAGCTGTCGCCGCCGCTGCGCACCGAGGACGACCGCCGCGCCCTGGTGGCGGCGATCGGCTCCGGCCTGCTCGATGTCATCATGTCCGACCACAATCCGCAGGACGTCGAGGGCAAGCGCCTGCCGTTCGCGGAAGCCGCGCCCGGCGCCGTCGGGCTCGAGACCATGCTGCCGGCCGGCCTGCGGCTGGTGCACAATGGCGAGATCGAGCTGAAGACGCTGATCCGCGCGATGTCGACCCGCCCGGCCGAGCTGCTCGGCCTATCGGGCGGAACCCTGCGCGCCGGCAGCCCCGCGGATGTCATCGTGATCGACCCCGACGTGCCCTGGGTGGTCGATCCCGCCGACCTCAAGTCGCCCTGCAAGAACACCCCGTTCGACGAGGCCCGCTTTACAGGCCGGGTGGTGCGCACCATTGTCGGCGGACGAACGGTATATGAGCATGTCTGACGTGCGGCTTCGTTCGACGTGCAGAATGGGCCTTTGGAGATGCCGCCATGGCGCTTGAACCGTTTCTGCCGGTGGCCTTCGTCATCGGCTATCTCCTCGGCTCGATTCCGTTCGGGCTGATCCTGACCAGGCTCGCGGGCACCCAGGATATCCGTTCCATCGGCTCCGGCAGCATCGGCGCCACCAACGTGCTGCGCACCGGACGCAAGAGCCTTGCCGCGGGCACCCTGCTGTTCGACGCACTCAAGGGCACCGCGGCGGTGATGATCGCCGGCTCCATCGCAGGCCCCTATGCTGCAATGGTAGCCGGGCTCGGCGCTTTCCTCGGCCACCTCTTCCCGGTCTGGCTGAAGTTCAAAGGCGGCAAGGGCGTCGCGGTCTATATCGGCATCCTGCTGGGGTTGTTCTGGCCGGGCGCCGTCGTGTTCTGCCTGCTCTGGCTGGCGACCGCCTTCACCACCCGCTATTCCTCGCTCTCGGCGCTGGTGGCGGCATTCATCACGCCGATGTTCCTGTGGTGGTTCGGTCATCTCGCATTGTCGGCACTCGCCGCCGTGCTGACCCTGCTGTTGTTCTACGCGCATCGCGAGAACATCAAGCGCCTGCAAGCCGGCAAGGAAAGCCGGATCGGCGAGAAGGCCTAGAGCATGATCCGGAAAAGTGCGTAGCGGTTTTCCGAAAAGATCATGCTCAAACAATAACCTAAAGCGTGATGACGATTCCTAATCGCATCGCGCTTTAGAGCGTTTTCGAGCGAATTGGATTCCGGTTCGCGTCGCGACAACGCCTCAAACAAGAATTTGAGGTCGGAAAAAGTACGGATACCGCCGCACCCCTTCCGCATTATATGCCAAATCCTGTTCGCAATTCTCCTGCGAGTCACGGCAGGCTGTAGCGAACTGGTTCCATGCCTGTCATCCTGATACGGGAAACGGCGTTAGGCGGTTGCTCAGAATGAGCGAGAAGATTGTCGGCGTGAATGACGGGATCGGCTCGCTCGGTGCTTCCGGCACTGCAGCAAGCCGGCTGCTCTCGGCGACCAATATCTGGTCCGACGCGCCGTTGCCCGCGCCCGCTGCACGGCCAGCGCCGCAGCCGGAGCCTGCAGTCAAGCCTGACGCTCCGCTCGATGTCGCCGTCGCCAAGGCTGCACCGGTCGCGCCCGCGCGGGCGCGTTCCGAGCAATGGCCGCCGCGAAAGCTTTCGCTGGCGCTGCAGGGCGGCGGCACCTTTGCGGCCTTCACCTGGGGCGTGCTGGAGCGCCTGCTCGAAGAGACCTCCATCGAGATCGACACCGTCAGCGGCGCCAGCGCCGGCGCCATCAATGCGCTGCTCCTCGCTTGCGGCCTGGCCGAAGGCGGCCGTGAAGGCGCACGCTCCCGGCTGAACCGGTTCTGGGTCCGGCTGATGCACGAGGCCTCGTTCCGCTCACTGATGCTGATCGGCGGCTTTTCGCCGGCGGGAAGCTCGGTCGCGTTCGGCCCGACCCTGCGCTCCGGCCAGTTCGATCCGTTCGACCTCGATCCGCTGCGGCAGGCGGTCTCCCGCGACATCAATTTTTCCGTCCTGCGCCATGCGCGCTGCCCGAAGCTGCTGATCGCGGCGACGCGGATCCGCGACGGGCAGCAGCAGATTTTCGGCAACGAGGCCATCACCGCCGACGTCGCGCTGGCCTCGACCTGCCCACCCCTCGTTCATTGCGCCGTCGAGATCGATGGCGAGGCCTATTGGGACGGCGGCTTCGGCGGCAATCCGCCGCTGCTGCGCCTGGTGCAGGACACGGCGGCAACGGATCTGCTGCTGGTCCAGGTCACGCCGACGCGCGACAGCTACGTGCCGATCACGCTCGCCGCGATCGATCGCCGGCTCGATCAGATCGCGGCCAACGCCGCGCTCAATGCCGAGATCGCCGCGATCGAATGGGCGCAGTCGCACATGGCCTCTCCGCTGCGGCTCACCAGGATTTCGGCCGAAGATACCGTCGACAGCCTGGCGCAGCGCTCATCCACCGATCTCGGCCGCGGCTTCATTCGCCTGCTACACCGGAGCGGTCGCGAAGCCGCCGAGCGCTGGCTCGGGCAAGGTGCGGGTGTGGGAGCCGGGGCAGCGCCCTCAGCGTCCGCTCGGGCCCTCGCTCCTTCCGAACCTGCGCTAGCCTGATTTCGCCAGCGCGTCCTCCAGGAACCAGGCCGTCGCGAGCGCGAGCGGATCGTTGCCGAAGCGTGCGATCACCTGCACGCCAACAGGCAGGCCGCCGACCTTGAGCACCGGCACGTTGACGCACGGATTGCCCATCAGCGTCCACAGCCGGTTGTAGCGGGGGTCGCCGGTGGTCGCGAGCTCCTTGGCCGGCGCGGTGCCGGGCGCGGAATAGGTCAGCAGCACGTCGAAGCCTTCGAACAATTCACTGAGCTCGCGGCGGCCGCGACGGCTGATGCGGCGCGCCTCGTCATAGTCTTTCGGCGTCAGCCCGACCGTCGCATCGAGACTGGCGCGCAGCATCGGCGCGATCTCGTCGTGACGTTCCAAAAACTCCCAGGCGAGCGCGCGATGCGCCTCATAATCCTGGATGATCGGATGGATGCGCCAGGCCTCCTGCACCGCCTCGGGCAGATCGATGGTTTGCACGCTGGCACCGGCGCGCTCCGCCGCCTTGATCGCAGCCTGCAGCCCCTCTTCGGCCGCCGGCTCCACGGCGCCCGCGAACTCCTGCCTGACCACGCCGATGCGCGGCGACTTCGCCGGGCTGATGCCGGAGAATTCCGTGCGCCCCGTCATCGCCAAGAGACCGCGCGCAAGATCCTCCGCCCGGGCGCCGAACAGGCCGACCGTGTCGAGCGCCCACGAATAGCACTTCACGCCGACCGTCGGCAGCATCCGGAACGACGGCTTGATCGCGGCCGTCCCGCAATAGGCCGCGGGCCGGATCACCGAGCCGCCGGTCTGGGTGCCCAGCGCCAGCGGGATCATGCCGGCGCCGACGGCTGCCGCCGAGCCCGAGGACGAGCCGCCGGGCGAATGAGCCGTATTGTGCGGATTGCGCGTCGGCGTCGGATCGCGCGAGGCAAACGCGGTCGTGGTGGTCTTGCCGATGATGGTGGCCCCGGCCCGCTTCAGCATCATCACCACAGGCGCATCGCTGCGCGGCTGCCAACCGCTATAGATCTCCGAGCCCATCTCGGTCGGCATGTTGGCGGTGTCGATGATGTCCTTGATGCCGACGGCAACGCCGCGCAGCGGGCCCGAGGCTTGCCCCCTCGCGGATTTGTCGTGCCGGACGAAAGCCTGGACGTCCTTCTCCTTGGCCTCGATCGCCGCATGCGACTGGGAGATGGCGTCATCGGGCGAAAGCTTACCCGCTTCAATGCGGCGCTGGAGGTCGGCGAGTGAGATCATGGCAACATCCTTCTTATTGGCATCGCTTTTAGCATCGCAGCGAGGTCGTGCAAGCGCACGTCCCTGTTGCGCGACGCCCTCTGGTTGTTCCATGTTGTCCCTGCAAGGAGACGCCGTGGACGCCATCAACAGAAGCGTGGAGCTGACCGAGGCTGAGCGGATCGACCGCTTGCGGCTGATCCGTTCCGACAATGTCGGGCCGCGCACCTTTCGTTCGCTGGTCGATCATTTCGGCAGCCCGCGCGCCGCGCTGGAGCGGCTGCCTGATCTCGCCCGCCGCGGCGGCGCGGCGCGATCGGGGCGTATCTGCAGTGCGGACGAAGCGAAGGCCGAGCTCGCCGCGGGCCGCAAGTTCGGCATCGCCTGGCGCGCGCCCGGCGAGGACGGCTATCCGGCGCGGCTGGCGATGATCGACGATGCGCCGCCGCTGCTCGCCGTGCGCGGCGACACCAAGACCCTGATGCGGCCGATGATCGCGATCGTCGGCTCGCGCAACGCCTCCGGCGCCGGCCTGAAATTCGCCGGCCAGCTCGCGCGCGAGCTCGGCGAAGCCGGCTTCGTGGTCATCTCGGGCCTCGCCCGCGGCGTCGACCAGGCCGCGCATCGCACCAGCATCGAGAGCGGCACGATCGCCGTGCTCGCCGGCGGCCACGACTGCATCTATCCGCCCGAGCATGGCGACCTGCTCGCCGCGATCCTGGATCACGCTGGCGCTGCGATTTCCGAGATGCCGCTGGGCCACGAGCCCCGCGCCCGCGACTTTCCCCGTCGCAACCGCCTGATCTCGGGCGCTTCGCTCGGCGTCGTCGTGGTCGAGGCGGCGCACCGCTCGGGCTCGCTGATCACCGCGCGCATGGCGGCCGAACAGGGCCGCGAGGTGTTCGCCGTCCCGGGCTCGCCGCTCGATCCGCGCGCCGCCGGCACCAACGACCTGATCAAGCAGGGCGCAACGCTCGTCACCGAAGCCGCCGACATCGTCAACGCGGTTCAGCCGATCATGGAGCGGCCGCTGATGCACCCCGCGGGCGAGCCCGACAGCGAGCCGTTCGAAAGCGATCCGCAAAGCCATGACCGCGACCAGATCACCGCCCTGCTCGGCCCTGCGCCTATCTCGATCGACGACCTCGTCCGGATGTCCGGCGCCTCGCCCGCGATCGTGCGCACCGTGCTGCTGGAGCTCGAACTCGCCGGCAAGCTCGAACGTCACGGCGGCGGATTGGTCTCGCTGCTGTAGGGCGACGAAATGAGCTCGAACTCTGACCCTCCCCTGGAGGGGGAGGGTCGGCTCACATTGAGCGCAGCGAAATGTGAGGCGGGGTGGGGTGACGGTCTCTCCGCC